>NZ_BAAGGY010000025.1:0-39987 GCF_054658635.1 Agathobaculum sp. TL06 | reverse complement strand
TCGTGTACTGCGTTCAGGTCGTCCGGATTCGTGATCGTTTCCATCGACGCTCGGTTCAGCGTCCCGTCCGGATTCACCGCTACCTTGCCGGAGGTATCCGGAACCTGCTTTACACATACGATTGCTTTCATAGTCCTGTTCTCCTCCTTTTCTTACTTGCCGAGAATGTTGCCGGAGATTACGACGCGCTGGATCTCGCTCGTACCCTCGTAAATTTCGGTAATCTTGGCGTCGCGCATCATGCGCTCGACCGGATAATCCTTGGTGTAGCCATAGCCGCCGTGGATCTGGACCGCCTTGGTGGTGATCTTCATTGCCGCTTCCGAGGCGAACAGCTTGGCGGTCGCCGCCTCCAGCGTGAAGCGCGCGCCCGACGCTTTGACCGCAGCCGCCTTATAGGTGAGGAGACGGGCGGCTTCGATGGCGACGTGCATATCGGCGAAAACAAACTGGGTGTTCTGGAACTTGGCGATCGGGCGTCCGAACTGCTCGCGCGTCTTGGCAAACTTGATGGATTCCTCCATGGCCCCCTCCGCAATGCCGAGCGCCTGTGCGGCGATGCCGATGCGGCCGCCGTCCAGCGTCTGCATGGCGATCTTAAAGCCCTTGCCCTCTGCGCCGAGCAGGTTTTCCTTGGGGACGATGCAGTCGGTGAACACGATCTCCGCCGTGGGCGAGCCGTGCAGGCCGAGCTTTTCCTCATGCTTGCCGACAGAGAAGCCCGGGAACGAGCTTTCCACAATAAAAGCGGAAATGCCCTTGGTACCCTTGCTCCGGTCGGTCATGGCGAAAACGACGAATACATCCGCAACATAGCCGTTGGTGATAAAGATTTTGGAGCCGTTGAGTACATAGTGATCCCCCTGCAGCTCGGCAACGCAGGTCCCCTTGGCGGCGTCCGAACCGGCGTCCGGCTCGGTCAATGCGAACGCGCCGACCTTGTGGCCCTTGGTCAGCATGCGGAGATATTTCTGTTTTTGCTCCTCGGTGCCGTTCGCCATAATCGGGCCGCAGCACAGACCGTTGTGGGTGGCCAGGATATCGCCGGTCGAAGCGCACTGCTTGGACAGCTCTTCAATCGCGATGGCGGAGCAGGTGTCGTCCGCGCCGGCGCCGCCGTACTGTTCGGGGACGATCATACCCATTACGCCGATATCGAAAAGCTTTTCGATGGTGTCGCGCGGATAGGTGCTGGTTTTATCGGTTTCGGCGGCGATGGGCTTTACTTCGTTTTCGGTGAAGTCGCGCATCATCTGGCGAACCAATTGCTGCTCACGGGTCAACTGGAAATCCATGTTCAAGTCTCCTTCTGGTTTGATGTATATTGCCATGCCGGCGGAGCGCCGGCGTTCAGCCTGTGTCTATACCGACCAGCAGGGCAAGGGACGCTCTCCGGCCGGCACGGGGAAACGGGAGAGGCTTGTCTGCGCGTTCGGGCAAGTGGGAAATAAATTGGTTATGGGTGAGATAGTATAATATTTTGGTTATATTATTGTTATTTCTTGCTTGCAAAAACCAATATACCATACCAGATATGCTACGTCAATCAGCAAAATGACCGGAATAAAACAATAAAAGAACCATAATATATGCAAAATTGGTTGAAGATTCTGTTGGGCTAATAAGCAGTTGTGAAAATGACGAAAAAGCAAAAGAAAATATAGAGATAATCACCAATCCATACGGGAAGAGGCCAGTTATGCGCGCTTGACAGGACAGACAAAGATTGCTATAATAATAACAATCGAGTGGCTGCAAAGTGTAAATCCGGATCGGGTTTACACTTTTTTTGCGCGGCGCGATCAAAACACGGGTTATGGCAGCTTTCCCCAAAAGTCTCCCTTGGAAAAAAGGAGGAACCATGAAAACAACAGAAAATGTGAGTAACAAAATGGGGAGCGTTCCGATGAACCGCCTGGTGTTCACGATGGGGGTGCCGATGATCCTGTCCATGGTGCTGCAGGCCTTTTATAACATCGTGGACAGCTACTTTGTAAGCTGCATGACCGATCCGGCGGTGCCGAACCTGGGCGATTATGCGGTCAATGCGCTGACGCTGGCGTTTCCGATCCAAATGCTGATCGTGGCGATCGGCGTCGGCACCGGCGTCGGCACCAATGCGCTGCTCTCCCGCAACCTGGGCGAGGGGAACCGCGAGAAAAGCAGCCGCATATCCGGCAACTCCATATTCCTGAGCTGCTGTACCTACGCGGTGTTCCTGCTGTTCGGACTGTTCGGCGTGGGAATCTATATCCGCTCGCAGACGTCTGACGCGCTGGTGATAGAACTGGCAAGCAGCTATCTGCGCATCTGCTCGGTGCTGTCGTTCGGCTGCGTGGTCTACATGATTTATGAAAAGCTGCTGCAGGCGACCGGCTGCACCATGCTGGCCACGGTTGCGCAGGTGTCCGGCGTGGTCGTCAATATCATTCTCGACCCGATCATGATTTTCGGATGGTTCGGCTGTCCGACCATGGGGGTGGATGGCGCCGCATATGCGACGGTCATCGGGCAGTTCACCTCGCTCCTGCTGGGCTTTCTTTTCCACACCGCGGCAAACCGGAAGTACTTTGATACCAGCCTGCGGTATCTGGCGCCGCAGCGTTCCATCATTCAGGAGATCTATCAAATCGGCATTCCGGCCATCATCATGCAGGCGTTGATGTCTTTTATGACCTATGGCGTGAATATTGTCCTGGGGTCGCTTTCGACCGCCGCGGTGACCGCCTATGGGATTTATTATAAGATCCAGCAGTTTGTCTTTTTTGCGGCGTTTGGTATGAACAACGCGATGATCCCGATCATCAGCTACAACTTCGGCCGGCGGGACAAAACAAGGGTGGACAGTGGGATACGGTACGGCATGCTGTATACGCTGGTGATCCTGGGGGCGGGCGCTGTCGCGCTGCAGGTGTTCGCGCATCAGCTGATCGGGATTTTTGCGGTATCCGAGGAGGCACGGCAGCTTTGTATTTATGCCATCCGCATCATCACGCCCGGCTATCTGTTTGCGGGGGCGAACATTGCGTTCCAGGGGATATTCCAGGCGTTTGGCTGCGGCGTACAGTCGCTTGTGCTGTCGCTCATCCGCCTGATCGTGGTCGCGCTTCCGCTTGCGTGGCTGTTCACCCGCCTGCCGAACGCGGAGCTGCTGGTATGGTCTGCATTCCCAATCGCCGAGGGTGCGGGGCTGGTCTGCGCATTGGTGCTGATGCGGCGGATCGGCCGGCGGGTCGCGGTGTTTCTGGCCGGCGGCGCGGAGCAAGCCGCCGCGGCAGAATAAACGGCCGACGGCACGCGCGTATGGCTTTCGCGCCCTAAGCTATACTAAAAACGGAAGCGCCGCTTTCTGTTAAAGATAGCGGTGTTTTCAGCGGTTTGGGGCGCGTCGATGGTGCATTTCGTCATGAGTGCGGGCATTAACTCTACCGTGCTTGCGCAACGGGCAATCACGGACGCGGAAAGCATTACTTTTTGGTGATGCCATCCACTTTGCGATGGTATTTATTTTCGCCAATGCGATCGGCGCGGTTACTCTGCTAATGGGAATGCTGATGTTCGTAGCTTGCGGCGTCACAGAATGCAAAACAAAGGATTTTATCAAGGAGGCAGAGCCGCCTTACCTGCTGCTGGCCGGATGTCTGCCTGCTTTGACCTTTATTCCGATTTTCTCGACCGGTTCGGTAAATCTGATTTATTGACCGCATTACGTTACCCGTTACAGCTTTCTCCATATTGGCAAAGCGGCTGTATCAATTGATACGGCCGCTTTGCTTTTTTCTGTCTGAAGGAACTGCAAGGTGCAAGGTCGGTTTTCAGAATAGCAATATTTTCCTAAGAAATAATATGATATATTGACGAAAATCATTAAATGAATTTTACCATAAAAATAAATATTTTATATTAATATCACAAAGATTGCTGAAATAAACCGTCAAAATATATGAAAAAATATTTAAAATGCAAAATGGATTGACATAAAATGAAGAGAGTGCTATATTTTGTTTATCAGGAAACAAAATGAGGTACTAGCATGAATAATTTTTACCAGGAAACAGAAGCGATTATAGTTCGCCTCTTTAACTGCTATACCAATTTGCAGCGCTCTAAACATGAATACTGCCCTGGGGTGGAGCTGTATCCGTCCGAGATTCATGCGATAGAATGCATTGCGACGACCCGGGCGCTCAACCTGACGGAGCTTTCTAATCAGCTGGGATTGACGAAAGGTGCTGTGTCCAAAAGCGTTGGTAAGCTTGAGAAAATTGGACTACTGCGCCGCTACAAATATGTAAGTAATCAAAAAGAAGTATATTTTCATCTGACAGAGCTTGGAGTACAGGCGTATGAAGGGCATAAGCGCTATCATGAAGCGATGGATCGCGTGATGGAACAGTATGGGGAAGCTGTATCAAAAGAAAAGGGGGAGGAAATATTGCACTTTCTGCAGCTTTATCTGGAACAGATGCAAACATTGGGATGAAAAAGTGTATTTGATTTTTTAAGGGAGGTTTTTTCATGGATGTTGTTCTTTCGTCAGCGTCCCACCATGCGATGCTGTTTGCCTATTTGGCAAAGCAGACGATTGACGCGTTTGGAGAGGCGGGCAAGGCTGCGGTAACGGCGGGTGTAAGGCATTATGGTGAGCAGCGGGGACGCCGCATGGCGTTGCGCACTCAGGCGGACGGGAATCCGCTCGATGTAGAAAACTATCTGGTTTACGGCGAATGGGAGGCTTTCCCAGGGCAAATGGATCTTCGGTTCCCACAATATGCACCGGAGGTACATATGGAAAACCATTGCTGCCCGTGGTATACCGAATGGAGTAAGCGTGGACTGCTGGAGTACGGAAGCTATTACTGCAAGGATGTAGACGCAGCGCTGGCACGCGGTTATAACGGAATGGAACTGAAGCTGCTGGCGAACCGGACACTGGGGGATGAGTTCTGCGATTTTATTTTTGACGGTTGCGGTGTGCCGGTAGAACGGATGGAGGCGTTTGCAGAAAAACGGAACAAAATTGGCGGAAAAGCAAAAATGCCGTGGGAATATCATGTAGGCCATCTGTATAGCGCGATGCGGCAGGCGATTGTCTCCACATTTGGCAAAGACGGAGAAAATGCCGTTGCGCTGGCAATGGAAGACTACAAAAAGGAATACGGCAAGGCAGCGCATGACTTGGTGCTCGAGTATGCGGATATTGATTATGACGCGATGCCTGCTTATGAGGGTATCGGAGACTGAGGAGTGTTTTTATGCTGCATGGTTTTGGGCGTATTATAGAGACTGATGTCGTTGCGGTCGGCGGTTCTGGTGCGGGCATCACAGCTGCAGTTTATGCTGCGCGTGCTGGCGCGCGAGTTGCCTTGGTTTCCAAGGGAAAAATTGGAGCGAGCGGCAATGCGATCATGGCCGGAGGCGGCTTCGGTGTGGATGGCGAGAGCGGCAAAAACCTGCTGCACCTGGATTTTGCTGACCCCTCTTTTACGAAGGAACGACTGTTCGACTGTATTGTGAAAGAATCATTTTATCTGGCAGATCAAAATATGGTGCGGCAGTATGTCGACGACGGGCCGATCGTGATAAAAGATTATCTGGGATGGGCCGAACGAGCGGGACAGGACTTCTTCTGCTGTCCACCGGCCAACTGGATTGCCTCCGGACTGAGCTTTACCAAAGCATTGGTACAAGGGTTGAAAGAAACCGCAGGCATTCAGACGTTTGAAGACATGATGATCGTTGAAGTGCTGACGAATGAAAAAACGGTCTGCGGGGCAGTTGGTATAGACATATATACTGGCGAGGCGGTTCTGTTCCGCACAAAGGCTGTCGTAATCGGAACCGGCGGCTATATGCCGTTTTCGATGAACAACACCGTGACTGATATGACTGGGGATGGACCGGCAATGGCGTACAGGGCCGGCGCCCGGCTGACGGACATGGAATTTATCCTTTCGTTCCCGACTGCGGTGGTACCGCAGGAGATGAGAGGCTCGATCTATCCTTATGTGTTTGAGTATAACATGCGCAATCTCAAATACACGATCAGGGACAAAAACGGCGATCCGCTGCCTATACCGGAGGAGGTCGTTAAGTTGTCTCGTGGAGGAAAGCTGAGTAAACTGGTCACCTCCTATTATTTCGGTTATGCGGCGGATCAAGGATTGGCGGGGCCGAATGGGGGATTCTTCTACGACTATTCCGCCAACAGCCGTGAAGAGAAAGAGGCAGGGCTCAAGATTTTCTATGACCGGTTTGACCGGTGGCACAAGCACGGGTATTACAAGGGTGAGAGCCTGGCAGAGGTTGAACGAATGCTGTTTGCAGACGAACCGATTGAGGTCGGTATTGGCGCAGAATACTGCATGGGCGGCGTTGAAATTGACGACCAGATGCAGACAGGCGTAGATGGTCTGTACGTCGCGGGAGAAGCAGGCAGCGGTGTGTTCGGAGCCTGCCGTGTAGGGGATGGCCTTGTGGAGATGATGTGCCAAGGAATGCGCGCAGGCCAGAATGCTGCGGCATATGCGGAGCAAAGCAATCTCCAGGCGCTGGATGAAGCACAGTCAGCACAATGCTTGAACAAAATATTTGGTATTTTTGAACATCGGGGCGGAATGAACGCCTTGACGCTCTATGAGGAAATACAGAAAGCATGTGATGAGGGTTTCGGGCTGATTCGCAGTGAGGAGAGACTGCAAAAGGCACTGTGGCACATAGAAGAACTGGAGGAAGCGTGGAAAAACGTAACGCTGGTCAGCCAGAGCAGAGCGTATAATCTGGAATGGCTCGGCGCATTACAGACACAGAATCTGCTGACCTGTTGTAAGGCAGGTATTCTGGCAGCAATCGAGCGTAAGGAAAGCCGTGGATGTCACATTCGCAAGGATTATCCGCAGGTGGATCATGATAATTATCTGATAAAATATGTTCACCATGACGAGGCTGGCGAAATGAAAACCGAGACACGCAGGCCGATTGCGGATTGCATGCCGCTGCCGACGGGAAAGCGGGAAAATGTGATTAAATATTTCCTGGATCCCGCCCTGAAATATAAACGATGAGAAGGGAGCGTATCGAATGAAAGTATTGATCGACCGATATGATCCGGATACAGGGCTGCAGCGGACGGATACCTTTGAAATCGAGAATTCGGCCTGTGAGGGTATGACGGTAATGGGGCTGCTTAACTATATTTCGCTTCATTGCGATGCGACCTTGGCGTATTACCACCACAGCGTATGCGATCATGGGATTTGCGGGCGGTGTACATTGTCGGTAAATGGTAAGGTGCGGCTCGCCTGTCTTACGCCGGTAACCGGATATCAGGAACTCCATTTGGCACCAGCTGCAGGGCGTGTCGTAATACGGGATTTGGTGACAAAATAGATCATTTCACAAAAAGATTAAGTGGGCATTAAAGGAGGAAAGTAGCATGGCAAACCAGACACCGCAGAAAAACGTAGATGACTTTCAACTTCCCAAAGGCGGACTGATTAAAAAGCTGTTGTATATCATGGCGTTTGTTGGACCGGCTTCTATGATTTGCTCTACTTCGATGGGGCCTGGCACAGCAACATCCTGTATTCAGGCAGGCTCCTTGTTTGGCTATGACTTGTTGTGGGTGGTTGTTTTAAGCGGTATCATGTGTGGCGGCGTGGCTTATATCGGCGCAAAAGTAACAGCGATCTCCGGACAGAATGTGTTCGACTTTATCCGGGGGAAAATCGGCAAGGTAGCCTCTACCATTCTGTTCATCGTTGTGCTGTGTACGTGGTATATGGTTATTTACAGCCAGGGTTCCACGATGCGCCATCTGAATGATATCATGTTTGGCGAGCAAGCGGCATCAATTGCATATGTGGTAACTATCCTGATTATCGCGTATTTGTATGTGGCCAGCTCGAACAACCGTATTATAAAAATCGCATCGGTCATGTGTACCCTGATGGCAATTATCTTTTTCATCAATGTGTTTTTCGTCCGTCCGGATGCGGGACAGCTTGCGACCGGTATTATCCCCAAGCTGCCGTCCGGTGTAGAGCAGGCAGTTATTATCGCGGGTATAATCGGCGGTTCTGCGCCCGGCACCTCGGCGCTCTGGTATTCGTACTCGGTAAAAAATCAGAAATGGGATAAGCCTTCAGCGTTGGGATTCATCAAATACGATCAGATCGTTTTTGCAACCATGTTCACGATCTTCAGCCTTGGTATCTTCCTCTCCGGTGCAGCAGTGCTGCATCCTGCGGGGATTCAGGTGGCTTCTGCTCTTGACGCAGCGAAAGCGATCGAACCGCTGGCAGGCTCCTTTGGTACTTATATTTTTGTTGCCGGCTTCTGGGGCGCGGTCTTTACTACAATCGGCGGTATGAGCACATTGGCGTCATACTGCATTAACTCATTGTGTCATATCAGTGAGGATAACTCTGATATCAAGGTCCGCCGGCTAATTTTGATCGGTATTGTTATCAGCCTGATCGGCGGCCTTTCGGGCGGCAATGCTATGAACCTGTTGGTCAATGTAATGGGCCTGCTGAATGTGGGCGGATTGGTGATCATCTGCATTCTGACATTCTTCACAAGCAGTAAAAAGTTTGCAGGCGAATATAAGAACAAATGGTATACTACGCTGATGGGTATTATCATTCTGGCTTTTAATGTATATTCTGCCTGGACGTATGTCGCGCGTTTCCTGTAATAATGTGTTTTGGGGATATCCTCATAGGACCCTCCTGTGAGGATATCCTTATCTGGAACAAAGAGAGGAAGATGAGGTTTGGAATTAGAAAAGCGGGTAGCAATTGTAACAGGGGCCAGCTCCGGCATTGGTGCGGTAATAGCCCGATTTTACCTGAACGAGGGTGCGTTCGTATATGGATGTGGTCTGGAGACGTGTGCGGACATCACAGATGAGAATTTTGCCTACCAGAAAGCGAATATTTGTGACGAGGCACAGGCCGCTGCAGTGGTAAAGGGTTGTCAGGAGAAATTTGGTCATGTCGATATTCTGGTTAATTGTGCAGGTGTGACGGGGATTGGTACAATCGATAATACATCGGTCGAAGAATTTCGACGTCAGTTTGAGATCAATGTATTCGGTGTATACACCATGACAAAAGCGGCGATCGACGCGATACGCGGCTCAGAGCATGCGGTAATTATCAATATTGTCTCCGAACTGGGTGTGAAATGTATCCCGGAACGGGTTGCATATTGCCCATCCAAAGCGGCGGTGGAGATGCTGACCCGCTGCTTGGCAGTTGACTGTGGACCGAGGGTGCGCGTCAATGGTATTCTGCCCGGCCTGACGGAGACGCCGATGACAAAAATGCGTTATGAAAATGCTCCCGATCCAGAGGCGGAAAGGCAAAAAACACGTAATCGCTATATCCTGAAGCGGATGTGTACGCCGGAGGACGTGGCGAACGGCGCGGTATTCCTTGCCTCTGACCGTGCTTCGTTCATTACGGGTGATATGCTGGCAGTTTGCGGCGGCGGACAGTTTATAACTACCCAGTAAACAGGAGAAAAGGTATGAGTATTTTGGAAGAGGCTGGACGGCATCAGGAACGTCTGATTCGCCTGCGGCGTGATATCCACCGGCATCCGGAATTGAGTTGGAAAGAAACCCGTACACAGGGCGTCATCTGCCGAGAGCTGGATGAACTGGGAATTCCTTATGAAAAGGTGTGCGGTACGGGTGTGATCGCAGTGCTGCGGGGCGAGCGGTCTGGTCCAGTGGTAGGGCTTCGTGCGGATATGGACGCGCTGCCAATTACGGAAAAGGGAAAGGCAGAGTATTCGTCTGAAAATCAGGGTGTCATGCATGCCTGCGGACACGATTGCCATGTTGCCATGCTCTTGGTGGCTGCACGGATTTTGAAAGCGCACGAAAACGAGCTGTGCGGCACGATCAAGTTAATTTTTCAGCCGGCAGAGGAGGTAATAGAAGGAGCTCATGCGATGTATACGTTGCCCCAGCTTGCTGATGTCGAGCAGATTTTTGGGGCTCATGTATGGATCGACCTTCCGGTCGGCATGATCTCGGCGGAGGTTGGTCCCCGCATGGCGAGCGCGGACAACATTTACCTGACGGTGGAAGGAAAAAGCGCACATGGTGCGCAGCCGCACCAGTCAGCCGATGCGATCGTAGCTGCCTGTGCAATTGTAAATGCCTTGCAGACCGTTGTGAGCCGTACCGTGGATCCGCTTGAGCCTATTGTTGTAACGATTGGAACGATCGCCGGTGGAACCTCCTCGAATATTATCGCCAACGAAGTCAAGCTTTCGGGAACGGTAAGATCGTTCCAACCAGCGGTGCGCGACGCAGTGGAGCGGAGGCTGGAGCAAATTGCATGTACGACCGCACAGGCGTATGGAACCACCTGCCGCTTTGAATACCGCCGCTGTACTCCTGCAACGATCAATGAAGCGGCATCGACCGAGATCGCGCGCAAAGCAGTCAAAACATTGTTCGGCGACAGTGCGCTTGCACATTTGAAAGAAACCACAGGTGGAGAGGATTTCGCATGGTTCCTGGAGCGAATACCGGGATGTTATGTATTCGTTGGCGCACGCAATGAGGAAACAGGAAAATGTTGGCCCCATCATCATGAATGCTTTGATGTCGACGAACGGGCCTTAGTCAACGGCGCAGCCGTTCTGGCACAGGTCGGCTTGGATGCAGGTATGGAAAGGAGTGTGCAGAAATGAGTGATAAGATCAACTTTGCGGCTGCGTTCAATAAAAGCAAAGAAGAGCTTTTGTCGATGGATGAAACCGAATTTCGCGCCCGATTCCGAGAGCGCTGCCATCATACCATGGAGATACAGGTGTATGCGGCTGCATATCGGGGACGGACGCTGTCGGCGGATCAACCAAAAACCGCGCGACTGTTTATGGAAGTCTGGCGGGAAAGAGGGTTGCCTGAAACTCTGCCGGAGTATGTATTTGCATCCAAACTGTTATCGTTTGCTGAGGAATTGATACAAGGAGGAAACATTGATTTGACGCCTTACGCGCCTGTTCCCATATCCGAGGAGGCACGGCAAGGATTCGAGCGTGTGCTGTATGAGCGTCGTTCGGTACGAGAATGGAGCAAGGAAAGAGTGCCGGACGAGTTGATTAAGAAGGTGTTGAAAGCAGGGTTGTGGGCGGCGCATGCATGCAACTTGCAGTCAATACGGTATCTTGTGATTCGCGAGGAGAGCTGCCCGGGCCTGTTCCGTGGAAGCGATATCCCCGGGGGACCGGTACATATTGTGCTTTTACAGGATATGCGCGTGTACCGTGCCAATCCGGTTATGCCAGAGAGCAACCAGCTTTTGGATGCCGGGGCCGCCGGACAGAATCTTGTGCTTGCCGCACATGCTTATGGATTGGGCGGATGTTGGCTGACGTTCACAAGTGAGCAGATGAAACAGCGTATCCGGGAACATGCGGCATTGCCGGAGGAGATTCGAATGACAACCTATGTGGATGTGGGATTCCCAGATCAAACGCCCTATCCGCCGCAAAGGATATCGGTAGAGGAAGCAGTTTTCCGCTGGGAATGAGCATATTGGAGGAAAACGCTATGGAGCGTAAGCTTTACGACAATTGCCTGGCGATATTAAAAAGCGAGTTGATGGTCGCACTGGGTTGCACCGAACCAATTGCAATCGCCTATGCTGCAGCGCAGGCACGTGAAACACTGGGGAGTGAGCCGGCAGAATGCGCTGTGCGTTGCAGCGGAAATATTGTCAAAAATGTGATGGGTGTAACGGTTCCGAATTCAGGGGGGATGCGTGGAATAGACGTAGCAGCTGTACTGGGTCTAGTAGGCGGAGATGCATCGCGTGAATTGCAGGTGCTGGAATCCGTGCGGCCAGAGCATATTGAAAAGACAAAAGCTTTGTTGCGGGCGGGTTTTTGCACCTGTACACTGGCCGAAGGGGTAGAAAATCTATATGTTGAAGTTCGGTTGACTGATGCAGAGGGACATTGGGCGTCGGTCGAAGTAAAGGACCGGCATAATCATATCACGCAAATCTGCAAAGACGGCGACATCTTATTTTCTGATGGAGCACTTCAACAGGATAACGAGTCGGCTGGAGATAAATCGCTTCTTACGGTAAAAAATATTCTGGAGTTTGCGGATACTGTACAGTTTGCGGATATCGAGAAAATAATTGGAAGACAGGTGGAGTGCAACACCGCAATTTCTCAAGAGGGGCTAAAAGGAAATTATGGAGCGCAGACTGGCCGTGTGCTGCTGGAGACCGGAAGCGCAGACCTACACACAAGAGCGAAAGCGGCCGCAGCAGCAGGTAGCGATGCGCGCATGAGTGGATGTCCTTTGCCAGTAGTGATTAACTCTGGGAGTGGAAACCAAGGTATTACGATTACTATGCCGCTGGTGGAATATGCCAAAGCCTATAACATTGGCAAGGATCGCTTGTACCGCTCTCTGGCGGCAGCCAATTTGATTGCAATCCATCAGAAAAAGTATATTGGAAGTCTATCCGCCTATTGTGGGGCGGTTAGTGCAGCCTGTGGAGCAGGGGCTGGGATTGCTTATATGCTTGGCGGGTCCTATGAACTGGTATCATGGACGATCACGAATACGATTGCAACGATTGGGGGCATGGTGTGTGACGGTGCGAAATCCTCCTGCGCGACAAAAATCGCCTCTGCGGTAGAGTGTGCGTTGCTTGGCCTTGACATGGCGAAAAAGGGTCATGTGTTTCAACCAGGGGAAGGTATTGTGAAAGATACGGTTGAGAAAACAATAGAAAGCATGGGCCGTGTAGGACGCATAGGTATGCACGAAACCGATATTGAAATACTCCATATTATGATGGGTAAATAATTACAACGGATACATATGGAAAAGACCGGATGCTTGCATTTCCGGTCTTTTCCATGTGCAAGGGCGCTGCGATAAACGGCAACTTGATGGATTAAGTAAGGTAAAAACCGCTCCTGTTCGGTATTAGTACGAGCAAACCGTAGTATTAGGGGATAAAAGCAGTGCTGCCGGTTGTATCCGGCGGCACTATTTTTTAGATAAGCGAAAACACTTGACACTAAAGCAGCTTTATCCTTTATGATTACGTTATTAGAAAGAGGCTTCACACAATCAAGGCGCTTGTGCTTGCAAATGGAGTGAAAGTTGATGAAGAGAATATCCCTGCTTTTGGCCGCCACAACGATGCTGTGGGGCAGCATTTATGTCTGCAATAAAATGCTGCTTGATACGGTTCCGGGCTTTACCTTGCTTTGCCTGAGGTATTGCATCGCAGCGGTGGTAATGCTTTCGTTTTTAGCAATCCAAAAGAAAAAAGGATATGGCAAAATCAAACCCATAGAAGCGAAAGACAGAAAATATGTGGTGCTGTTCGGGCTGGGGGCGTATGTGATTTCGGTCAGCCTGCAGCAGTTCAGCAAAAAGTTGTGCGGCGCGGCGATTTCCTCACTGATCAACTGCATGAACCCGATTTTTATTTGTTTCTTTGCTGTTTTGCTGCTTCATGAGCAGATGACAGCGAAGAAAATCATCTGCATCGTGTGCGCGGCGGTCGGTGCCGCCTGTATTGTTGGGGGTGATTTGACAGGAGGAGCCCATATCACAGGAATGGTTCTATCCATGGGTTCCGCCCTCTCGTGGGGTATTGTCAGCGTATGCGCAAGATCGTTGACAAAAAAATATGACGCGCTCACAATCACAACTTACGGGATTTGCATTGCCGTTATTGCAACGCTTCCCCTGATGATATGGGAACGGTACCATTCGGCTGGGGGCTCGTTCTTGCAGCCGAAATACATAATACTGATCCTTACTTATGGAGTTCACAGTCCGGCGAAGATGATTTTATAGAATCATGGCAATTCTGAAAGTTTTAGGGATTTGCTAAGTACAGCCGTTTAATCTTCATCTCACGCGGTGCAACATAAATGAATCGGTTTGAGTACAAGCATTTTTTTCACCCCACATTTGTGATTTTTTGTTTATATCTGATGATTTAAACCAAATCCACACGATATGTTAGATACCCCGAATTTTTTGTTGTTAGTATGCGAGATATCAAAAACAATTTTAATATAATTATTGGCAAGTGGTCAATTATCGCGGATAACTGGTCCGGTGTTAGCCTTGTGTTTGGGTTTCCCACCAATGTGAAGAGCTTGCCACAGTCCTTTCATATCATGCGGATCTACCAGTTGAGGTAGTCCCATGCCTTTTGATGGCGATGCTTTCATAATGGAATGGGGACTAGCGCCTATACTTTTCTCACTTCCGTCATTTCCCTATTCCAACCGTATTGCCTGCGCCTTGAGTATCAGTTCGTCCAGGTAGTCCGCTGTCAAACTATCTAGGGTGCTGTTTTTCATAATGTCCGCTGAAAAAGAGTCGGACATGAGAATGACACCCCATTCTATGGGATTACCTGCTATCCCGCGATGTACTGCTTCTTTGGTTTCATCAAGTTCCGGCTTTAAGATTATCTCCACATCAAGTTTCTTTGCAAAGACGCGAGCAGCTTTCGTCATGTAGTTATTGGTGAAGACTACTAGGGGCCGCATCCCTCGTTCCGATGGAATGCAGTGTCCGCAGAAAACTCTTGGACTGACACCTTGCCGAGGGACTTGTTGTAATACTTGCATTGGATGTAAAAGCGGTGCATCTTTTTTCCTGTCTTTGTACTCCGCAACAATATCTATGCCACAGTCATTCTTTCTCGTCCGCTGGACAGTGAAGCCGTATTTTAGATACACACTTGCATATCAGCGAACAATATTGTACAATATTATTACAAAAAAAGAGACATTTCACAACTGTTTCAATACCAATATAAGATTGGAATGATCATTCGTGGCAAACTTCAAATATATGAAATTGGCGTCCTGGCTGAAAAGCCGCCTGCAGGATGGGACGTTCTCTGTGGGGCAGAAAATTCCGACCGAAGCTGAGCTGGCCGAACAATTTGACCTGAGCCGCCATACTGTTCGGCAGGCGATCCTCTCGCTCGAGGAAGCGGGCTATCTGCACCGCATACAAGGGAGCGGAACCTATGTAACCGAGCAGGTAAAGGAGATTTTGCCCGCGCCCGCTGCGCCGCAGTCCCCCCACCTGATCGGCCTTGTTTTGAGCAGTTGCCAAAGCTATATTTTCCCCGAAATCGCCCAGGGCGCATCGAACTATTTGGCATCGGAAGGATATCTTCTGAATGTGATGTTTAGTGGGAATGATTTTCGCAACGAGCAGCAGGTTATCGAGAACCTGCTTGCGGCCCGTCCTGCAGGTATATTGATTGAGCCTGTCAACCCGGGAATTTTATCTTATAATGATGTGCTGTATGATAAGATGATTCGTCAGGTTCCCACAATTTTCCTGCACAAGGAGCATTCGGATTACTGTCCGGCGCTTTCGCTTCATGACAGAGAAGGCGCTCGGATGCTGACGGAATATCTTTTGGATATGGGTCACACCCAAATCGGAACAATTTTCGCGTTTAACGAGCAAACCGGCCAATCGCGTTATATGGGCATGTTGGAAGCTTTGTATGGCCGGCAGATTTCCCATTCTGAGGATTTGGATATTTGGGTGCATCGCAACAAGGTTTCCGACCTGTTCCAACCGTCAGGGTGTCTCCCGCTTATGCGTATGCTGGATCAGGCGACGGTCGTCTTCTGTCATGACGACCGCATCGCATATACGCTGATCACTTATCTGCGTTCCAATGGAATCCGTGTGCCGCAGGATGTTTCGGTCGTCGGCTATGACGACGGCCTGTACTCAACCCTGGATATGCAGATTACGACAGTGACCCATCCAAAGGTGCAGTATGGGATTAAAGCGGCGCAGGCAATACTGGAATTGATTCAATCGCCGGATACATTTGATATTCAAAACTATGAGATACTGCCCGAATTGGTTGTTCGCCAAACGGTTGCGCCTTTGCAGCAGACACCCGAAACGACGGAATAAAAAAACTTGCATAAAAAGGATATATGCGCCTAAACAGGCGCATATATCCTTTTTGTTTCTTCAGAAAAAGCAGCCCCTGGAGCATGCGCCGAATAGCAACGCTCCAGGGGCTTGCTGCTGAAAATGTGTAGGGATTACTGAAGCGCGGAAGCTTCATTTTTGTATTTAATAAAAGTGGCGGTTCCGTTCAGAACGAAGTATGCAACGGTCAGGATGAATGCCACCGTCTTAAACAGCGCGATTGTCATGCTGCCAAAGAAAGCCATAAAGGATACGACGACAATGGCGGCTAAAATGACATAAGAGATGTAGGATAATACGGTTGCGGTGCCGGCGTTTTTGATAACGCGGTTTGCATTTTCGCGCAGTTGCTCCTCCATGTCATGATCCACCAGTTCTTTCAGCTCTTTCTGGAACTGCGCCTCTTCAGCTTCTTCCTTGCTGTAATCGCCGCGCGCGCCCATAAGGCCTGCCAGAATAATATAACAAACTGCGGAAATGATGTACTGCGGGATAAAGATGAAGTTGCGGTGCAGCGCGCCGGTCTGCAGCATTACAAGCACGAAGATCACGCCGATCGCCCAGCTGATGATCGCGGCCCAGTTGACGCTTTTTTCCTGATACATAGACCAAAAACGGGTATAGCCGATTTTGGGGAAGAGGAAATGCTCAACAATGCAGATCGCACCGATGCCGACGACTGCCCAGCCCAAAATCTGTACGATGTTGCCGATATTCGTCATCGCCGGGAAGCAGGCAAGGATCGTCATGACCGCACCAATCATATAAGTGACCTGTTTGCGGGTGAATTTGGGGAACAGGACATTCAGGGAAAGTGCGGAGCGGTAAATGGTCGGGTTGGCCGTTGTCCAGCCTGCAACGATAACGGCACAGATACCAGTCAGGCCGAATACCGTGTTCGTCACGGCGCCGGGGTCGAGTGTGGTCAGCGATACGCGAAGCAGGGCGGCTGCGGCGGCGCCCATGATCGCTACCATGACCCAAGCGAAAAAGTGTCCGACAAACATACCGATCGCAGAAATATAACCATATTTATAGTTTTTCGCAAAACGGAACAGGCCCATATCGTTGCAGCCCATGTGCCATGCCAGATTGCAGAGCCACGCAAAGCAGATCACATGGAACAGGCCGATCGGCTCCGCATTCGGATTGCCGCTGCCGCTCCCGACGTTGCTGTTGAAAATATTCCATATATCGCTGAAGGAATTGATTTCTACACCGGTAGCTGCAGCAAGCTGGGGCAGGGCGACCAATGCGCCGATAAAGAAAATAATGATCATCCACGGCACGCAGGTGGAAGAAAACTTCGCACATGCGTCAAAGCCGTTTGCGGCTACAATCGTGACGATAGCGCCCAGGACGATTACGATCGCCACGAAAGCGATGCTGGTTGGGTACCATTCGCGCTGGATTTCAACACCGGCTACCTCGCGGATGGCGGTTGCGGAAACGCAGATGCCTGAGCCGGCCAGCGCGATACTGCACAAGCCCCAGACAAGGCTGTAAAATTTCTGCGCGAAAGGTCCGAGTATCTTTTTCAAATAACTGTATAGCGTCAGTCGGGTATCGGTCGCGAGCGTTGCACAGCAAAAGGTGAAAGACAGCATGGCAAGCAGATTGCCGATAACCAGACCCAGCAGGATTGTTTTGGCGGAGCAGCCCCAACTGACAAGCGTTGCGCCGAATACAAATTCTGTTGCCGCGATATGTTCGCCGCCATATAGGCCAAGAAAGTTTCCCACACCGGAAAGATTCTTTTCCGATACCGGCCGATCAATTTCAGGAACCGCAGATGCCTGTAAATTTCTCATATTCTCCTCCTCTTTTCCCGAAAGGCATATGCCCGTTTTATTTCATCCTCCGTAGAATCCCTTCAAATATATCAGTGGCATTACTTATTCCATTACCTTGCCGCCGGCAACCAGGATACCGTTGCCGTTAATATAGGCGGAGCGGTCGTCGCAGAGGAATGCAACCAGTTCGCCGACCTCTTCCGGTTCGGCCAGGCGGCCCATCGGGATGGTGCCTTCCATCTCGGCATAATACTCCTCTACCGTCTTACCCTCAGCGGCGCCGCGCTGGATAAAGGAGTTCCGGAGCAGGGGCGTGTTGATATGGCCGGGGCATACGGCTACTGCAGTGACGCCGTACTTGCTCAGCTCCATTGCCATAACGTGTGTCATCATAAGTACCGCGGCTTTGGACATGCAATAGAAGCCGTTGGTCGATTCTTCCTTGAGCGCGGAAATGGAGGAGGTGCTGATGATACGGCCTTCACCGCGCTCCTTCATATGCTTGGCAAGCTCGGATGCGACGATGTACGCCCCCTTGATATTCACCTGATAAATCTTGTCCAGCACGTCGTCCTCGCAGTCGATCAGCAGGCTCGAACGGCAGATGCCGGCATTATTGAACAGACAATTGATCTTGCCGAACGCCTGGATGCCTGCCTGGACCGCAGCTGCGACCTGGGAACGGTCGGCAGTGTTTGCCTGTACTGCAATCGCTTCGCCGCCAGCAGCCTTGATTTCTTCTGCACAGCTTTCCGCGCCTGCCAAGTCCATGTCGACAGCGATGATCTTTGCGCCATAGCCTGCGCAGACCTTGGCCGCAGCGCGGCCGATGCCGCCGGCGGCGCCCGTTACAAACAAAACCTTATCCGCTAATCTCATAATAATTCTCCTTTTCCTTTTTTACAATGCGATATTGCTATCATGAGCAGTGTATTTTAAGCTTTTCCGGCCTTGGAGGCTTTAACGTATTCGGAATCCTCGTTAAGCTGCACGATTTCGCAGCAGATACCATCTGGATCACGGGAATATACCCAGCGCCAGACCAATTCGCCGTCACGGATGCAGTCATTGATATCGGAGTGGAAGACAACGCCTTCTGCTTTCAGCTTCCGGTAAATCTCTTCAATATCATCCACATTGACAGCGATATGCGCGGAGCCGGCAATCGACGGATTGCCATGGTAGGCGACTTTTGTTTCAGGAACAAGGTATTGAAGAAATTCGATCTGCAGGCCGGCAAGATCGACCATAGCAACCTTAAGTTTGCCATAAGGGTCTTTGAGCATATCTCCCATAACATACCGCCCGAGTTCCGGCCCCTCGTCAACTGTTTCTGTCAGAAGCTTGCCGCCTAACAGATCGCAGTAGAAGTGCAGGCTTTTGTCCATGTCCATAACCGTATAGCTCATGTGTCCGATTCCTGTGACTTTTGCCATATCATTTCCTCCCTAATGTTTCACGCCCCTTTTGACCGGCCGATCAAAAGGCTGCCAAAAACTGCATCACCGGTGAAACGCCATGCTATGCAGAAAACAAATTATAAAAAGGTTTTAATTTGCTTTTTTGATTGTTCGTTGTTTTTGAGACTTATCATGGAATCGATTCTTTGATATGTCTATATTATATGCATAAATAAAAGATGGAAACAAGACAAAAATGTACTTGTTCTTGTAATTCTATGAATTGAAATATTTTTGGAAAAGGTTTTTGTTGTAAAAATACATACAATTATAAAAACGACACAAAAAATTTATATGGTTTTTGTAATAGGCGACAACAAATAAAATGCAAACAGAAAAACACTGATTTTATAAAAGAAAATTAGAATACTTTAGTGCATTAATTAAAAGAGAAGCAAGGAATTTCGTTAAAATATCAAAACTTATGAAGAATGTAAGAATTCGAGAAAGCGCTTTCATTTCAAATTGTATATAAAAATTATGAAAATTCATGTGTAAATAACATATAAACAATACAAATTATTTGTATATATCGCAGAAAAGATACAATTTTTCAAAAAATATATTGATTTTTGAAAAGCGATATGTATAATTTTAAGCAGAAAAACAAGTACAAAAAAGAACGCGGGGACTGGGAAAATGCATACCGAAATGGAACCGGACTTGGCGGGTAATAGTACTGGAGTAAAAATGTTAGGTGAAAACAAGATGCTTCCTGCAAACGAATCATCTTGTTTTACATACAAGTGAAATTCAAAACGGTCGGAAAGATGTATTAGTATGAAAGGAGTAAAAAAACCATGAAAGCAAACATCGCATTTATGCACGGACCGAAGGACCTGCGCATTGAGAACGTAGAGGTGCCGGAACTGAAGCCGAACCAGATTCTGGTCAAAACCAAGGCTTGCGGTATCTGTGGCTCGGACGTACACTGCTACCTCGGCGAGTCAGCAGAGGGGCGCTATGATATCGCACCTTATACCCCGGGCCACGAGGTTGGCGGCCAGGTCGTCGCCATCGGTTCGGGCGTCACCACATTCAAGGAGGGCGACAAGGTAACGGCGGAGTGCGTGCTGGCCTGCGGCCACTGCGCCAACTGCAAGGAGGGCCTGATGCCGTCCGCGTGCCTGAACTTCCGTGAGCTGGGCTTCCGTCCGGATTCCCCCGGCGGCATGGGCGAATACTTCGTCATCGAAGAGGAATACGCATATAAGATTCCGGATGACTGGTCCTATGACTGGGGCGCGTGGGTCGAGACGTTCTCGATCGGCTATTTCGGCATCTGGGGCAACGGCGGCTATATTGACGCATCGGATTATGCGCTGATCATGGGCGCGGGTCCGGTCGGTCTGTCGGCGGCGATGGTCGCCAAGACCTCGGGCGCGAAGGTGGTTGTCTCCGATGTTAATGCGGTACGCCGCGAGCGCGCGCTCAAGTTCGGCGCGGACGTCGTACTCAACCCGCTGGACGAGGACTACTACGAGCAGATCAAAGCGGCAACCGATGGCCACGGTCCGTCTGTAATCGCGGAGGCGTCGGGCAGCAACGCGGCGCTGGCAGCGATCTTTGACGTAGCAGGCCATAGCTGCCGCGTGAATCTGATCGGCCACTCGATCGGCCGCAAGGTGCCGGTGGAGATCGGCAAGACGATCTGGAGCACCCTGAAGATCAAGGGCTCGGGCGGCACCAAGAACTGGATGCAGCGCACGATCCGCTTCATGAATGCGATCAAGGATCGGTATAACTTCGACGAGCTGACCACCCACCACATCCCGTTTATGGAGCTGGACAAGGGCATGGATCTCGCGATCAATCATCCGGAGGAAGCCTTTAAGGTTATGCTCACCTTTGAGGACTGAGCTGGAATAGGGTAACGCATATCACGAATAAAGGGGTTTGGAACCATGGACAAGAAACTACTTTTTCAACCCATTCAGATCGGTAAGCTAAAGCTGAAAAACCGTATGGTGTTCCCACCGATGAACACCAACTATTCCAATGAGAATGGCGCGCCGATGGAGTTGATGATGGACTACTACGCGCGGCGCGCCAAGGGCGGCGCGGGCCTTGTGGTCGTGGAGTCCACAACAATCGACCCGACCTCACGCAACCACGGGGCGCAGTCCCAGTTTTCGGATACCTCGTATATCCCGCTGTATTCCAAGCTGGTGGACAAGGTACACCGATACGGCGCAAAGGTTGCCATCGAGCTGACCCACTTCGGTGCGGACGGTACGGTCAGCTCGGGCGGGCTGGAGCCTGCGCCGTCCAACGTAACTTCTCGCGGCGCGCAGTATGCGGTCCGCGAGATGACGATCGATGACATCCACGCCATGCAGAAGCAGTATGTACAAGCGGTAGTCAACGCGAAGAGCGCGGGCTTTGACGCGGTCACCTTCCATGCAGCGCACGGCAACATCATGCCGGAGTTTTTCTCCACATTATATAATAAACGCACGGACTGGTACGGCGGCAGTCTGGAAAACCGCGCGCGTTTCGCCCGCGAAATCGTGGAGCAGACCCGCGCTGCGGTCGGTCCGAACTTCCCGCTCATCATGCGTATCTCTGGTGATGAATACATCGAAGGTGGCCGGACAATAGAAGAAACCGTGGAGATCTGCCGCATCATGGAAAAGGCAGGCATTGACTGCTTTGATGTATCAGGCGGCATTCAGGCCAGCTACATCTTCTCTATCGCTCCCTACAATCTGCCTGGTCTGCATGGATTCATGATGCCGAGTGCAAAGGCAATCAAGGAAGCGGTCAGTGTGCCGGTAATCGGTGTCGGCGGCGTGCGTGATCCCGAATTGGCAGAGAAATTCCTGGAAGAAGGATATGCCGATCTGATTGCTTTGGGGCGTTCGTTCATCGCGGATCCGGATTTCGGCATTAAAGCCATGGCAGGCCGAAACAAAGATATCCGTCCCTGCCTGACCTGTGGCAACTGCTTCTCTGAAATCTGCTGCGACCGCATCCTGACCTGCACGGTCAATCCGGAAACCGGCCGCGAGGATGATTTCAAGGGAATAGAAAAAGCAGAAGTAAAAAAGAATGTGCTGGTCGTCGGCGGCGGCGCGGCCGGTCTGGAAGCGGCGCGTGTGTTGGCGCTGCGTGGCCACAGCGTAACGCTGATCGAGAAGAACGATGCGCTTGGCGGTTCGATGGCGGCGGCCGGTATCCCGCCCCATAAAGGGAAGATCACGGAACTTGTCGCATGGTATGAAAAGACCCTGACCGATCTGGGTGTGGAGATCAAGAAAAATTGTCCCTATGTGCCGGGCATGGAAGCCGGTTATGACGCGCTGTTCTCTGCGGTTGGCGCTGAGTATCTTCGTGTGATACCGGGCAGTAACAGGGAGTGCGTAATCACCGCCGTGGATGCGCTGAACCATCCGGAAAAGGTTGGCGAAAAGGTTGTCATCATCGGCGGCGGCGCAACCGGCTGCGAAAGTGCAGAATTTTTCGGCGCACAGGAATACCAGCTGCAGGTACATCGTCTGAAGAACTTTGACGGCGATCTGGATATCACGGTAACGCACGACGCAGATTGCCATAACAAAGATGTAACCATCGTTGAGATGATGCCCGAACTGGGTATCGGAATGAACGAATTTGAAAAGCGTATCCTGTTTGCCACGCTGGAAAAGAACGGCGTTAAAACAATGGTCAACACCAAGGTGTGGAATATTGAAGATGGTGTTGTACGCGTTATCGACAAGAATGCAGGCAACGTCGTGGAACTGCCAGCGGATACAGTAATTCTGGCCGGTGGGCTACGTTCCAATGGCATTGACACGGAGGATACATCGGTTCCGGTATATTCCATCGGTGACGCCGACCATCCCGGACGGATTATTAACGCATTATTCCAGGCATACTGCGTGACCAGAGAGTTTTAACTGCTTGTGAAATCAAATTCGAGGAAAAGCGGTGTTGTTCTGTTTTGTGTCGGATATTCGACATAGATGAGCATCCACGCACCTCAGATATGGCTTCTGCGATGTATCTCCGAAGAAGCGCCTGTACGAGCACGGAGATGGTATGGGCGATTTCCTGTCGAATTTCCGCGCGCAGGTTGCTGAGCAGATGAAAAATATGGATAAGTAAGATGATTGGATATGAGAGCGGCTGAAAACAGCCGCTCTTGTTTTTTATATATGAGGTGTGCTGGTGCAGCTGCTCTATTGCAGCCAGGGGGCAGGATTGAAAGCAGATGAGTAACTGCCGGATCAAATAAAGATTATCGGTGTTTTTCGGGAAATAATTGGTTATCTATGGACTTTCCTTTTCTCATTGATGTTTGACTTGATTTTACAATAAACCAATCCTAAAAAAATGAAATAGGTTCGGAAGAATGTGAACAATTCTGTCCTTGTTGCATATGATGAGCAATTTTATAATTAAACCATGAAAAACCCACTCAAACACGCTCGTTTATTCAGGATAAGGAGGAATAAATCATGCTTTCTGTTAAAATGATGCAGGTTACGCTTGGCGCACTGGCGGCTTCCGGAAAACTGAAGATACATCCCCACGTTTCTCAGGACAGTTGGAAACGTATTGAGAATCTAACAATTCCGGTGGAAGAAATGGACATGTTGCTGCGCAGCGCAGAAGTGATCGGCATCACAGCGGAATTCGAGAAAGTCATTCAAACCTTCCGTCCGCAGCAGGGAATTATTCCAGCAGGGTTCCGTCCGATGTTCCGCTATGGCAGTGACGGAAGCGCGGAAATCGATTTGAAGCGGGATATTTCTTATGGTGAAAACGGGATAAAACGCCCTACCAGGGTGCTGTTCTCCGCTGACAGCGCAAATCCGTATGAGGTTACGCCAATCAAGAATTTCATCGCCAACCTGACCTGCAACCCAGCGATTATTTACAACAGTTTTATCAATAACCCTAAGGCGAATGTTGGTAATAAGTTCAAAAACCGTCAAGAAGTCATGCAGGAGCTGTGCAGCATACTTGGACCCGGCGTTGATATCAGCATAGAGGTGGATAATCCGTTTGCTTCCCGCGAGAAAATTTTGGAAGAGATCGCAGAGTTTGAGGAAATCCTGACACCATACCGCCTTGTAGTCAAGGTGCCGCACACAGGCCCTCTGACCGGCGAAAACGTGAAAGCGTTTATCAACGGAGATATGGACAAGGGCTTTGAGGATGGTACAGTAGACAGCAATTTTTTTGGTCATAATCTTGCATATTTCCTAGAGCAAAAGGGCTATCGCACCAACTTTACTTTGATGTTTGAGCCGCATCAGACTGCTCTTGCCCTTCTGGCAAGGCCGTATTTCATAAACACGTTTATCAAACAGAGATTTTTTGCAACCGACATATTGCGTACACTGATTCGAGGTTACCATGTTACAGAAGATATTCGTTATGCGGAGGATATACGCGATTACATGTACAAAGAAGATATGATTTCCGGCGCAGAAATGAAAGGGCCGTTGAGCAATGTGGTGAACAAGGCTGAGCATATCCTGACCTACCGCCACGCAAATGACAGTGAGGGCAGTGACGGCCTGGATTCTACTCGTCATAGCCTGCGTGTACTGCGCAATTCTAATATGCCGGATACACGGCTGATCATCTGCTCCATGGCAGGGGAATTAATTTACCCCTATATTGATAAAATGCTGATGGAACCGGAATTTGAAGATATGGTGCATCGTGTTGTTGTGACTGCTCCACCGGCGTATTTGTCGCGATTCACCAGTGCTTCCGGTGTGCTGACGTATCAGAAGCTATTCCTTCAGGCTGCGGAAAAATAATCGGTTTTGCCAAAAAGAAGGTTACAGGAATGAAAGCGTTAGTTTATTACAATAAAGAAGACCTGCGGTGGGAGGAGTTCCCAACACCACGGATTGAAAAGACCGATGATGTCATCATCAAAGTACACTATGCAGGGGTCTGCGGTTCAGAAATCGCTCGCATCATTGGGGATAATCCGATCCCTCTGGACCATCCGGTTCCACATGGACATGAGTTCGCCGGCGTTGTGTCAGAAATTGGTTCGGGTGTCAGCAGTGTAAAGGTCGGGGATCGTGTCGCAGTCGCACCAAGGACGGCATGCGGCACATGTGAGGACTGCCTGCATGATCGTGTGGCGCAGTGTCCAAACAGTCGCGGATTTTATGGTGTAAAGCTGGCTGGCGGCTGGGCAGAGTACTGCAAGGTAGACGAGATGAATGTTGTCAAACTGCCCGATGGGATAACAACTTTTGAGGGCGCATTTCTGGAGCCGCTTACGGTTGCGGTGCATGGCCTTCGGATGGCAGAGTTCGAGCCTGGTCATAAAACAGCTATTGTTGGGTGTGGAACAATTGGTGCGCTTACACTACAGGCGGCAAAGACAATGGGAGCTGCAACATTGACCGCCTTTGATATTGGCAAACACCAGCTTACACTGGCCCGTGAACTGGGTGCCGAATATACAGTAAGCACAGTAGAAGACTGGCGTGGGTCGGCAAACAAGATCACAGACGGACGACTTTTCGATTATGTGCTTGAAACTGGGGGGACTCCGTTCACTGAGAAAGCGGCAATCGAACTGACGTCCATCCATGGAACACTGACGTATATTGGTACGCCGTTTTCGGATGTCCTGTTCACACCACAAGAATTTGAGCAGATCAACCGGAAGGAGTTGTGGATCCGGGGGACATGGCAATCCTACTCAACGCCGTTTCCGGGGATGGAATGGAAGATTGCAGCAAAGCTGCTTCGGAAGATACATGTTGCCTGCTTAGTCGATCGACTAATTGCACCGGAACAGATATTTGAAACGTTGGAAGATGTGCGCCAGAAAAAGGTACACGGAAAAATTATGATGAAGTGGTGTCCCGAAGCAGATAAGATGCCGCCGTTGGGCTGAAAGCTGGTGGAAATATGAAGAACCAATTAGATGCCCTGTGTGTAACACTGATAAACCTAAATATTCTTGCTAAACCAGTCGACCGCAGCATTTTTGAGCGGGACGCTACTCTGGTATCGGACTACAGTGTGGTCGTCGGCGGAGATGGAACCAATCAGGCTGTCACGCTTTCTCGCCTGGGACGACAGGTTGGCGTCTGCGGCAGCATTGGAAACGATCACTTTGGTCAGCTTGCCATACAACTGCTGCGAGAATGCGGGATACATATCGATCATGTCACAATTTCACCGATTGAGCAGACTGCGATCTGTTTGGTGATGATTGGCGCGAACGGGGACCGGAATTTTATTGTAAAGCGCGGTGCCTGTGACAGTTATACCTTGGCAGATATCGATCCGATGATATACGGCAGCGCGAAGATTTTGAACATCGGTAGTGTTTATACGTTCAAAAAACTCTTCGGAAAAGACATGGCAAAGCTGCTGCATCAAGCGCAGATGCATGGTATGATCACCACTGCGGACGCAATGTATGATTCCTATCAAATCGGTGCTGAAAAAATGCGTCCTGCAATGCAGTACCTGGACTATTTTTTGCCCAGCTATGATGAAGCGAAGTATCTGACAGGAGAGACTGAACCGGATAAAATGGCAGACGCGCTGCTGGACTATGGAGTCCAAACTGTCGTGATAAAGATGGGGGAGAAAGGGTGTCTGTTGAAAAACCGTGAACTCCGGCTGGAGCAGCCTGCGTTCCATGCACCGGCAGTGGATACGACAGGTGCGGGAGATAATTTTATTGCTGGTTTTTTGCATGGGATCCTGAACCAATGGGATCTGGAGAAATGTTTGCTCTTTGCCTCTGCTACCGCGGCCATAAGCATTGGAGCGATCGGTGCGACCGGAGCGGTTCAAAGTGCTCAGCAAGTGTTGGATTGGTTAAAAGAAAAACATATTACGCTGTAAAGGAGCCTTTCAAATGTCTAAACTTTTGCCTCTTCTGAAAAATGCACAGCAAAACGGATACGCCTTGCCTGCATTTAACTTCGCGGATATGTGGGAGCTGGAAGCCATTATCGAAGCTGCTGAGGCGGAAAACTCCCCAGTTTTGGTTGCGAGCATTCCAAAGGTAGTGGATGCGCACAGCTGCGCAGTGATCGCGGGCATGGCGAAGCCAATGATCGAGAAGGCGCATGTACCGGTCATTCTTCATCTGGATCATTCGGTCAGCATTGATATGTGTAAGCAAGCGGTCGATTGCGGTTATGACTCAGTTATGATCGATGGATCTAAGCTGCCGCTGTTCGAGAATATTGCAGCGGTAAAAGAGGTCGTAAACTATGCTCATGCACGCGATATCTGTGTTGAGGGTGAGATCGGTCAGATCATGGGCCGCGGTTATGAAGGCAACTTTGAAGGCGGGGACTATCTGGTGCAGGTGCCGGAAGCGGTCGAGCTGGTCGAAAAGACCGGTGTAGATTCTCTGGCGGTCGGTATCGGCACAGCACATGGCTTCTACAAAGGAGAGCCGAAACTGAATTTTGAACGTTTGGAGCAGGTACGAGAAAAATTGGATATACCGCTGGTGCTGCACGGAGGTACAGGTATTCCGGTGGAGGATGTGCAACATACGATTCGGCTTGGCATGTGCAAAGTAAACGTAGGTACAGCAATCTGGCATGCCCATGTGAAAGCGCTGGATGAATGTTTCCGCTCCAAGGGATTGCTCCATACTATCGATGCCAATGAATATGCGAAGGAAAGTGTTCGGGAAGTTGTGAGCAATGCCATTCATATGTGTATGTCCAACAATAAGGCATAAGCCAATCAGTAAGAAATTACGATAATGAACAGCTGCCATATCGGTGCATGGTTATGCACCGATATGGCAACTTTGCATGAACAGACCAAGGCAGCAGCAAAAAAGATATTTGCATTTGCGTAGAAAGAGCGGCAGAGGCAACAGTATGGCCGCCAGCAGTTTTACTGGCGGCCAAAAGAAGAGAAGAAAGAGAGATGAAAATGTGCCAAATATTTATTCAAAGGAAAGAATCACTTTGATCGCTTTCTTTTCATGGACAAGACGAAGCGCTGTATCAAAATCGTGATAATCGATCACATGAGAATAAAAATCCTTTGGATTAACGTCTCCATTTTCGATTAATGCAATGGTTTCGTCCATGATATCGTATTCCCCATAGGGGAAATTGAGCATGTGCAGAGAGGTGTTGCCTTGCAGACGGGACGTATCAATAAGCTGGTCGCTGCACTTCAGAACGCCCAGAGATCCAAGCTTGCCGCCCGGTTTGAGCAATGAACTTCCTTCATACAGAATGCTGCTCTGGCCGACCGCATCAATGACGAGATCAAACTTGAGCCCGTTCAGCGCATCTGCAATATTCTCCTGTGCAAAATTAATGGTTTGATCGGTTTTTGCAACCTGTTTTGACAGCGCAAGCCGTTCAGGAACGCTATCGACCTGAACCACTGTTCTGGCACCGCGCAGTTTGCAAAACAGAGCCAGAGCGATGCCCATTGGACCGGCGCCATATATGAGAATATCTACGTTGGGGCCGGCACCAAAATTGCGTGCCGCACTGTGGCATTCTGCGAGTGACAACAGTACGCTTGCGTCGTGATAGCTCATGGTTTTTGGAAAGCTGTGTTGCTTAAGGAAAGGAATTTGATCTTCGGAATAACCATCTTCAAGCATAGCCTGCCGGTCACAGACCAAACCGAACTGCGCCATGCTGCCATGTGTTTTTGAGTATCCGTTTCCAACGTCTGTATGTAGATTTGGATGGATATAACGGTCTCCGATTTGTATATGCCGCACCTTGTTTCCTACGGCAACCACTTCTCCGGCGCCTTCATGCCCTAAAATCGTGGGAAAACCACCGAAGCCCGTTTTTAATGTACCTGCAATGATCTGGGAATCCGTGCCGCTGCATATCCCGCAGGCATGTACTTGGATCAATGCCTCATAACCGCTGGGGATAGGCTTGGGGACATCGTTGACTAATTGCACATCACCTGCAGAAAGCACCGCGATTGCTTCCATCATTTCCATGATCTGCATCTCCTTTCTATTCTGCTATTAACTTATCATAGTAAAAAAAGCAGAGCAACGGCTTTATGCTTCACAAATTTATCAATACCTTTCAGAATCTTAAGGTGATACGGACTTTATGATGTGCGCTTGAATAAACACTGCGAGAAAATAGACAAAATAAGAAGTCTGGTCATGTTGGATAAAGATTCTATGAAGCAGTCAAATATCAAAATACTTTGGTGAAGTAGCAACCTTGTAGCGTGTTGCGAAGCAAGAGCCAGTTTTAACCATTGAAGGAGGAAAACGAAAAGTATAATATTATAGTGATGAAAAATGGATTGAAATAGGTTGAATTGGCTAATTATAACAGGATATGGTTGCAAAAAGGGGACTGAGCGATGAAAGCTATCAAGAAGAAATTCCAATCGTCTCTGCAGAACAGACTAATGATTTATTTTTATGTACTCACGCTGATTCCTGTCTTGGTCATGGGAATTCTGATACATCATGTAGCCATGAAAAATATAGAACAAATGACCATGTTATCCAGCTCTCAAATTGTAGACTCTGTTTCAGAAAGCATGGATGAACTGATGGAGAATATGCGCGCGCTGGCAACAATTGTCCGCACCGATGTGTTTTTTCAGGAAACCCTGCGCAAAGAGTATTCCAGCGATACGGAGCGTGTCATGGATGAATCGCGAGGTTCAACAACTATCTCACTGCTGAATGAGTTTCAGCCGGACATATATGGTATTTATGTTATGATGGAAAATGGAGCAACCATGAAATCACGCTATTTTGATCTGAAAGAGGAGGACTTCCGTGCTTCGCAACTGTATCAGGATATTTTATATTCGGAAGAGCCTATATGGCTGACACCGGAAAATGGCTCTACTCTGGCATATACAACTGGTGATCCGGTTATTGCCTGCGGAGTCTCCATGCGTGATATCATCAGTGGAAAACCGTGCGGTATTATCATCATAGAAGTGAAAAAATTCCTTATCCAGAAGATGCTGTCGCTGGATATAGGGAAAGGCGGCGAAATATTTTTACTTAACGATTCGCTCGATTTGGTTGCACTGTCACGGCAGTCCAAACAGGAAGCGTTCATTCAGGAAATGACCGCCAGACTGACGGTTGAGCAGTTGCATGAAGGAGATACGTCTGTGGAAGTACCGAACGGTACGTTGCTTTACCACCGCATGGATTTGAACGATTGGTATGTGGCAGGTTTTGTGCCGCACAGTGCGTTACGGGAAAGTGGGAAGATAATTACCGTACTCGTTGTTCTGGTTTCCGTACTGCTGTGCGGCATAATCAGTATTGCTGCTATGCGAATCAGCAGATATGAGTTAAAGCCTATTCGGGCGATCGTGTTGACAATGGGGGAGATTGAAAATAACAACCTGCAGGCCAGATGTGAAGTGGTGCGGCCTGATGAGATCGGCGCAATGGCAAGCAACTTTAATCATATGGCGGACCATGTCCTGCAGCTGACTGAGAATATTCGTTCGGAACAGGAAAAGCTTCGCTTGGCAGAATTCCGTACCCTGCAGTCACAGATCAAGCCGCATTTTCTGTATAATACACTGGATTCGATCGCATGGCTGGCGCGCAAGCGGAAGAACCAAAAGGTGATCGATACCGTGATGGCTCTAACGGATTTCTTCAGGATCTCCCTCAGCCGCGGTGCCGACATTATTACGGTCTCAGAGGAACTGGATCACGTAATTAACTATTTAAAAATACAGAAAATTCGATATGATAACATATTCAGCTATGATATCTTTGCTGAACTGGGAACAAGGAAATATTTGATACCCAAATTGGTTTTACAGCCGCTTGTTGAAAACGCATTGTATCATGGGATCAAGCCGAGCGGAAGGAAGTGCATGATTAATATTAACGTATTTGACCAGGGGGATAATCTCTACATCGAGGTGATTGATAACGGGATCGGTATGTCGGAAGAATCCTTGCAGGATTTGCATGCTGCGCTGCAACATGAGGAAGACACCAAGCTAAAGAGCTTTGGACTGGTCAATGTGCATGACCGGATTTGGAGCTTTTCGGGAGGGAAATTCGGCCTGTCAGTGATCAGCAAGCAGGGTATGGGAACCTTGGTTGCAATACAACTGGCAAAAAAGAAGAAAGGGACCGATAGCGGTGGACAGGCCTCGCAAAGGTAAAATCGCTTGCGGAGCAGAGAATTGTATGGGAGCAAACGATAAAAAGTGAAATATATCTGTGAAATATTTTATTTATTTAGTAAGGGTTGGCAGGTAATATAGTATCATCAAAACCGGATAAACACACAAAAGAAAGAAGGCTAAAGTATGAAACGGGTAATTAGTACTATGTTGTGTGGCGCTATGCTGTTGGGCGGCCTGGTTGGCTGTGGAGGCGGTGAAGAAGAGCCGATCAAAATCGGTTACTTTGGCCCGCTTACAGGTTCTTCAGCACAGTCGGGACAGGCGGCATTGAACGGTGTGCAGATCGCGGTAGATGAACTGAACGCAGCTGGCGGCGTACTTGGCCGGCAGATCGAAGTACTCGAGTATGACGACAAATCCTCTCCTGAGCAGGCGGTAAGAGCAGCCACAAAGCTGACGCAGGTGGATAAGGTGGATGCCATTTACGGTTCTCTGCACAGTGGCAACATGTTGGCGGCAGCACCGGTTATTGAGGATGCCGGCATCCTGACTGTCAGCGGCGGCACATCGCCGACCTACCTGCAGCAAGGCTATACCTATATTTTCAGGGCGTTGGCAAACAGCGATGTTGGTGCTATTCAGCTTGCAAAGTATGCACAGGAAAAGGCTTACAATAAAATCGCGATTTTCACCAGTAATGATGAGTACGGTGTGACTGGTGGGCAAGGTTTTATCCAGGCGGCGACCCCGCTTGGTATTGAAATCGTTGCAAATGAGACATTTACGGTTGGAGACAGAGACTTTACCGGACAGTTTGCAAAAATCAATTCTGCAAATCCGGATGCTGTTGTCGTTTGGTGTGTGGGTGAAGAGGCCGGCGCAGTTACTAAGCAGCTGAGACAGTCGGGTTTTTCTGGACCGATTCTGGGGCCGGAAGGCTATACTCTCCCTGAAGTACGGGAAATTGCAGGCGAAGCAGCCAATGGCGTTTGCTTTGCGGCTCAGTATCTGGTTTACGACGACCCTGAGGATGCACAGGACCCGCAGATGCAGAAGTTCCTGCAGGCCTATTTGGATAAATACAATGAGCCGCCTGCTTCCGATAACGCATATCGCGGCTATGACGGTATGAAGATGATCGCGTTGGCTATGGAAACGTGCGGTCAGGCCAATGGACCGGAACTACGCGATGCGTATAACAATATTGACGGTTATGAAGGATTGGCAGGTACATTCAGCTATAAGGGCAAAAATGGCGAAGGTATCGAGACTATGCGCATTTATGAAATCCAGGATGGTGGGCTGGTCGAGGCACAATAACGTATTCAGTGCGGAAAATAACCGAATTGTTTATCAATTCGGTTATTTTCTACAAGGGTGAAATCCATGCGTCATAGGAGGTAAGTCATGTTTTTACAGCTGCTGGTAGGCGGCATTGCCGTAGGGTGTATATACTCACTGATCGGTTTGGGATACAGCCTGATTTATAGCGCTTCAGGGTTGATGAGCTTCGTGCAGGGCGAGATATTTATGCTTGGCGCGTTTGTGGCGTTTACACTGCATATTTCGTTTGATATTTCATTCCTGCTTTCTGCTGTTCTTTCCATGCTGATCATGTTCCTGTTTGGCATTTTGCTGGAACGTGGAATGATTGGCCCGTTGCTGCGCAAAGGAAGCAAGCAAATACATATTGTTTTAGCGACGATCGGGCTATCGATTTTCCTTCAGAATTTTGCAATGCTGGTGTGGGGTACGGATGTGAAAAACTTCCCATCTGCATTTGGCGATGCCCCTATTGCTGTTGGAGCGATTTCCATTATCCCGCAGCAGATTGCAATTGTCGTAATCACATTGTTCGGTATGCTGGCGATACACTTCTTCATGTCAAGAACAAAAATGGGGACGAGCCTGCGTGCTGCGGCCCAGGATCCGATGGCGGCGGGGGTAGTAGGCATTAATGTTCCGTGGACGATTGGTGTAGCGTGGGCATTGGCAGCAGTTCTCTCAGCGATTGCTGGAATGCTGCTGGCTCCGATCTATGGGGTATATGCCAAAATGGGTGCTCTGCTCTCCACAAAAGGATTTGCGGCAGCGGTACTGGGCGGATATGGTAATATGTATGGCGCCATTATTGGCGGATTGCTTTTTGGAATTGTGGAGACGATGGCTGCAGGTTACCTATCCTCTTCCCTTAAGGACATTATCTCGTTCGGCGTTTTGATTCTGGTTCTCTTTGTTATGCCCAGCGGCATTTTAAAAGTAAAAGCGGATTGAGTGCGGAGGTGATTTTGTTGCGTAAGCTAATTTCCGGTATGGCAAACAAGCGGATTCAAAAGAGTATCTTTGCTGTACTGATCCTGATTGCCGCCATCTACCCCGTTTTGTTCAGCGGAGAAACATATATGCTGTTTTTGCTGTGCTTACTGGGTATTTATATTATTGTTAACACGGGATTCGATCTGTCATTCGGATATTCGGGACAGATTTCGCTTGGTCAAGCGGGTTTTTATGCGATCGGTGCCTATATTACGGCACTTTTGAGTCTGTCAGGCGCGCCGGTGATCTTTACGATGTTCTGCGGCGCGGCTGCGGCTGCATTGGTTGGATTCATATTAGCGAAGCCTTGTGTCAAACTGGTGCATCACTTTCTTGCAATTGTAACCATTGGTTTTGGTGAGATCGTGCGCTTGATCGTACTGAACGGCGGTGAAGTGACCGGCGGTCCAGACGGTTTGATTGGGATACCACCACTGTCTCTGTTCGGTTTTGAACTGGATGACTATGGGACGTATTTCTACTTCGTCCTGATAATGGTATTGATTTTCTTGCTCGCTAAAGTGCGTCTTGTTGATTCACGTGTTGGCAGAGCGTTTTTGGCAATCAGGGATAATCCGGATGCCAGTGAAGCATTTGGCCTGAAATTATCTAGATATAAGTCGCTTGCATTCACTGTATCCGCCTTTTATGCGGGATTCGGCGGCGCACTGTATGCGCATCTTGTCCGTTTTATTAGTCCAGAGTCTTTTTCCGCGGAACAGTCGAATATGTTTCTGGTCATGATCCTGATCGGCGGTATGGGAACGCTGGTGGGGCCGCTTCTTGGCTCGACCATTATCATTGCGGTCACTGAGGTTCTGCAGCAGTTCGGTAACTACCAAATGCTGATTTACGGCATCATAATAATTTTCGTTCTGTTTGTAATGCCTAACGGTATTGCCGGCACGATTCGCAATCGTTATTATCATGATTTTGCAAACGTTCCGGCGCGGAAAGGCAAGGGAGATGCTTCGAGTTATACAGTGGAAGGAGGTTGAAGCATGGAACTGCTCAAGGTAGAGAATGTCACTATGCAGTTTGGTGGTTTGAAAGCGGTCAATGCACTGACAATGAGTGTGAAAAAAGGAGAGATACACGGTGTTTTAGGCCCGAATGGCTCAGGGAAAACCACATGCTTCAACGTGATCAGCGGCGTATACCAGCCTACAGAGGGAAATGTACTGTTGGAGGGCGTGAAAATCAACGGCAACCAGAGATATGAAATCAATAAGCTGGGCATCGCCCGCACCTTTCAGCATATCAGCCTGTTCGGAGAGATGAGTGCGCTGCATAATGTCATGGTGGGGCAGCACTGCCGGACGAAATCTGAATTTCTCAGCGCAATCCTGCACACAAAAGCGGAGCGGCAGGAGGAAGAGCGGATTGTGGAACGCGCTTATGAACTGCTCGATTTTGTAGGGCTTTCCAACAGGGCGGCTGAAAAGGCAAGCAACTTGCCGTACGGCGAACAGCGGCTGCTGGAAATTGTCCGAGCCTTAGCAAGTGAACCCAAACTGTTGATGTTGGATGAAGCCTCTGCGGGTATGAACTCGGTGGAGAAAGATAACCTGATTCGGATCATTCGGTCGATCAGCAATCAAGGGATCACAATATTGATGATAGAGCACGATATGAAATTAGCGATGAGTTTATCGGACCAGATCACGGTATTGGATCATGGGGCAAAAATCGCAGAAGGACTACCGGCCGATATTCAGAGTGATCCTGCGGTCATAGAAGCATATTTGGGAAAAGGGAGGGAAAAAGTATGCTGAAAGTCACGGATCTGCAGCATAAATATGGCGCGATTACTTCCCTCCATGGAGTCAGCTTGGAGGTGAACGAGGGGGAAGTTGTTGCACTGATCGGTGCGAATGGCGCTGGGAAAACAACATTGCTGCGCTGTATTTCCGGCATCCTTAAGCCCTGCGGCGGAGATGTCACATTTATGGATGAGAAAATATACGGATTGCCATCCTATAAAATCGCAAAGAAGGGAATATCGCAAGTGCTGGAATCCCGCCATGTCTTTCCTAAACTGACGGTTATGGAGAATATCCAGATGGGAGCGTTCATGCGCAGCGATAAAGAACAGATTGAAAGAGATATCGAAAATATGTTTGAAATATTCCCACGTCTGCGTGAGCGTACAGCACAAAAAGCTGGTACCCTTTCTGGCGGCGAGCAGCAGATGTTGGTAATTGTGCGGGCCATGGTAGCAAATCCAAAGCTGCTGCTGTTGGATGAGCCTTCGCTTGGCTTGGCACCGATCTTTATCGAAGAGATATTCAATATCATACCTCGACTGCAGAAAATGGGAACGACGATTCTTTTGGTGGAGCAAAATGCGAGTATGGCGCTGGCGATAGCGAACCGTGGTTATGTCATGGAAACAGGGAGGATTACCCTTACGGATACAGGGAGCAATTTACTCCACAATGACAGTGTCCGCAAGAGCTATCTAGGAGAAGAATAATAGAAATAGACTTGGTTTCAGTGCAAGCTGTGCCAGAAAGTCCTGTGATAGTCACAGGACTTTTGGCATTTCAAGACAGGCTGAAGTGAGAAGAGGAAGCTGTTATGTACCAAGTATTTGTAGTAGATGATGAATCGATTATTTTAGAGGGAATATGTTCGATGGTCGCGTGGGAAGAGTTGGGACTATCCTTGGCAGGAACCGCAATGGATGGCAGCACAGCCTATCAGGCGATTGAAAAGCTGCAGCCGGATATTATCCTGACGGATATATGTATGCCAGGCATGGATGGATTGGAGATGCTTCGAAAGATTTTGTCGCTTCCCTATAAACCGATTGTAATGATCATTTCAGGTTATAACGAATTTGATTATGCCAAAAGAGCGTTGCAACTTGGCGTATTTGATTATATCTCCAAACCCATTGATATCGGTGTGTTGCAACAGCAGCTGGCTGAGATTGTGCGGCAATTGGAACAGAAAAAAACGGAACAGGATCAACTCGATATCGTACGGAGTAGGGCGGAGAAGCTGGATGATTGGGAGGTGAAAACAGGGCTGAGAAGGTATATAGCGGGCAGTATAGACGAATCAAAGCTGCTGGAGCTATTACCACAGGGATTTCCGACGGATTATTTTATCGCCTGCCTGATTATTCAGATCGAAAATTTTGACGACTTGACAAATCGAATGAAAGGTGACGAAATTTTTGTTTTAACAGAACAACTGGAACAGACAATTTATTACAGTAGCCATCGACCACCAATTTTGATTGAAGATGTGCTGGGGAAATATGTTCTGTTCTGGATCAGCAAGGAAGAACAGGAGGCTAACATGCTGCGGGATACTGCAGTACGGTGGCTGCGGATCAATTGGAAAGAATGCGCATATGTCACAGCGACTACCGAGGTAAGCAAAGGGATCACGCGGTGCCGACAGCTATATAAAGAGGCATCTGAGGCCTTGTATCAGATGTTTCTAAAGGGCGGAAACCAGGATTATGTCTACCATGCACCGGTTCCCAATGATACACTCCAATTTTTTGATTACGGGAAATTGATACAGGCGATAGCTACCTTTGAAAAAGAAAAAATCCGCCGTGAACTGGATCTGGTAGAAAAGGAGATACGGCAGGCAGGGGCAAATTCATTTCTGCTGACTCGCATGATAGTGAGTAATATATTCACGGAGACAATCCATCTGCTCAGCGATATGCAAACTTCGGTGGGAATGGCTATTGATGTGCCGGAGACATCTTATAAAAAAGTGCTCAATTGCATGACACTGACCGATATGATGCAGGAATTATATCATTTTATTGCCGAGATCTGCGATATTGTTAATCAAGAAAAAAAGGGTTCTTCTATTGTAATGATCTTACAGGCAAAGGCCTATTTGCAGGCGAATTTTCAAGATCCTAAACTGACCTTGGAAATGGTTGCAAAGCAGGTCAACGTATCGACGAACTACTTCAGCTTATTATTCAAGCAGGTTATGGGGCAGTCTTTTGTAAGCTATTTGACAGAACTGAGGCTGCAGTATGCCAAGCAATTGCTTCTGTCGAGCGACTATCGTTCCTATGAGATCAGTTATCGGTGCGGATACGAAAATGCCACATACTTCTCAACCATTTTCAAAAAGTATTTTGGGGTTTCGCCGAAAGAATATCGGAGAAAGTACAGAGAGGAGGAGCAGCAACTGGAGAAGTCGATACAGTGAGCCTGTAAGCGTCAAATAAGAAATCAGATAATAACCTTGAGAAAACTCAGGAGATTTGAAGATTATTTTCATAAAATTAGAGGAAGAAACTGGACGCATGAGAACTAAAACAGCAGGCGGCGTTATTTGAGTACCCAATGTATAAGCGGGAAACCGTAGCAATCGCCTGTTTCCGTGTATATTGCGCGTTCGGCGAAAATCGCCCCTCTCCAGTTCCTTGCATGATCGGCTTTGTGTTGGTTATTGTATCGCTGCGTGTACCGACATTCGCAAGTGTTTGCATCACAAGCAAGCAGAAATCTTCTTTTGTGATTGGTGTATCCCAACTGATTTTTAAATAGTCTGACAATATTCCGGCGCTGTCTGCAGCGTCCGTCTCTGGCTTGGTCTATGCGGAGGGTGCCTCGTTTTAAGGCAATAGTTCAGCAATTTGCCACTCCTCATTTCGCTGGATGAAGATCATGTTGTCAGCCGGTCAGGGACAGTCCGGGACAGAAAAATTATGTTTGGAAGATGCAGTCACCTGCCGCCCTATACAGACAATAGTCGTAGCTGATTGCAGAGGATGTCGGCAGCACCTGCGCGGTTGAGATCTGATGCCCCTCTGCATCGTAAATGGCGCACAGCCTTCTGTCATTGATACACCAGACTGCTTCATCATCAGCGGTACGGGCTGAAGAAAGCTGGAGTGTGTCATACCGTCCTTCAGGGATAAAGCTCTTTGAATCTCCAATTACTGCTGTAAAATTCTGCAGGCTCACCGTACTTTCATTTTCGGCCGGCGGTGCTGGACGATCTGGCGGGCAGGGATGATTTCCACAAGCTGCGCCGAATATGCTGCGGGAATGTGTTCGTGTCCATGGAGGCTGCACAGGCGTACATAGGGGCCATAACAGCTGAAGTAGACGCAATCGTGGAAAATACCGGACGCTTGGTATCTGTGCTGGACCGTTTTGAAAGCCGCCATGACGATGCGGTGCGCATGCTGCTGCGGTTGGTTGAGGAGGCGAAGAGAATGGTCCGGACAAAACAGCGGAAGCGTGCAGGGGGGGCGGATGAAACGGCAAGCACCACGGAGCAGGCAGTCTCCGACATGATACGGGATATCCTGCACAAGCGGTGGGCGGAGGAAGGACAGACGGTATGCCCCCGTCCTGCGGTATGCGTATGAGGCGGCAGAACTGGCGGCATGTATGGTTTTATGCTGGGGATGGGGAAATTTAGAATTAAAATGCTTGACGATATTTCCATTTGGGGGATTGGTGCTGTGGAGGACGATATCTTTTTACCAAGAATCACATCAGTTCATCAAGGGATTAATGAAATTGCACGAAAAACTTTTCTATTATTCGTGACGCTGGTGATGGTGCGTGCCAAAAGCACACTATATTTCCTGCGATTTTTCATCCGGAAAAGAGAAAAAATTTCCACAACATGTCGTTGCACTTTTGAAAGATAGTTAAATATACCGAAGTAAGAGACAGGTTTTGGGCAGTAAAATAAGCGATTTTATAAAGGCAGCGCCCACAGAACGAGTTATGGTTCTGCGGACGCTGTTTAATATACATATTAAAGTCGTTGCTGCCTATTACTAAGAGCGGAAATTATGTTTCGTGGTAACGAGTGGCGTACTCCTCAACATTGTCAGCAAATAATAGATACTTCCTGCTTCCACGCCATTCAGGATCTTATCAAACAACTTCGAAACAGAGAGACATATCTACGCCCAAGCTGTAGCATTGCAAGCTATGAACAACGCATCTGACTTGGCCGCGTCACAGATTTCAATGCCATTGTTCTTGGAGACGTCCTGCCTATCAGCTTGTTTAATAGCTGTGCTGGCACCGAGACGCATCTCATCACCCTGCGTACAGATGAGGCCGAGATCGGAGTGCCTGGTTAGCAGGGTATATACATAACGGTCATTACTTCACTGCGGGCTTCGTTAGCGACCTGATTATCCAGTGCGTTATTAGATAGGACGTTCATCGAAGGGCTTTCATAATTGTGAGAAACATAGGTTTCGTCCCAGCCTGCCTAAGCAGTATGGTGTGGACAAGAACGTACCAGTTGCGGCTTGCGAAAGAGTCGTATCATTCGATATAGTCGCTTTGCTTTTTTGCGGGCTGAAAGTTTGTCATTA
>NZ_BAAGGY010000024.1:0-40176 GCF_054658635.1 Agathobaculum sp. TL06 | reverse complement strand
GTGTTTATGAACATTTCTCTATAGGCATCGACAGTCATCATTCCAGAGAAAGTCACAGTAAATAGGACAAAGATAATGATTGCAACTCGTTTACAATAGAATAAAATATTATTTGCCCAACGCGGCCTCCTAGACTGGCGGATAAGCTTTTCCATTTTACGATTGAACTTAGAAGAAAATTTGTGTTCAGGAAGTGTATTTAAATCTGACAAGGAGTTGAGCCAGATTTCTTGGGCTTCTAAAATACTCTCATATAAAGAGTCCGCCGCTATCCGCATGCTATTTTCCTACTCCTCCCCTAATGCATCTTCTAGCTTGCTCTTTGCCCGCTGAATCGTTTTTTTAACATTTTCTTTTGACATTGATAGTATATTTCCTATTTCCTCGGTTGTAAACCCTTGTCCAAACTTTAATATAAGAACAGAACGATACTTGGGTGGAAGTTTTGCAATGGCATTGGCAATGGCATGGCTATTCAACACCACAGTTTCAACGTCTTGTTGAGTATCTCGAGTTGTCCTTTCATCGAAATAAACTACATTTCTTTTCTTCTTTTTTCTATATAAATCTATGGCTTTATTTTCGGCAATGAAAGCCAAGAGAGCTCTTGTGTTAGAACTATTAGGATCATTGATTTTATCAATTATCTCTATTACCTTTATGTAGGTATCTTGGACTACGTCCTCTGAGTCATTAGTGTTATTCAAAATTTGAAATGCAAGATGAAATAAAAGCTGTTTATATTTTTGATAGAGAATTTCAAATTTATTTCGATCCTCTGGCGTATCAATTAATGAAAGATAAAACGCAAGCATAGCCGTGTCTCCCGCCTAGTCCGAAATCGTATCATCTGCTTTACCGAAGTATATCACTTTTGCGCCAGTTTGGAAATATAATTATCTAACTAGCTGTCTCCGCCAGTCAAATGACGATTTCTTAAAATAGATTTTGTTGCACTTACAATATCTGCAATAACACGAATTTCAAGTGGTGAGCAGTCTTCAACTAACTTTGCAATCTCACGTTGATAAGCATCAACTTCATAGGCCAAGCTGTCGCATACCAAATCATCAAGCGATATTTGTAGAACATTGGCTATTTGGATAAATGTAGGGAGACTCCCCTTTGTGTTTCCAGTTTCAATATGACTCATGTGTGTTTTTGATAACCCACACATTTCAGCAAGTTTTTCCTGACTAAGACCTTGTCGAGTTCTATTTACTTTTATTCGTTCGCCAATTGCTTTATAGTCAGGTTCTAACAGTCTCATATGATCCTCCGACAATCCTACAATATCTTAAGCATTGGAAAGTAAATTGTATTTTATGCACATTTTGACCAAGTTAAAATATCTTGTATAGGTATAGAGGATTTAAAGTTTATTATTTCAAAAATTTCTTAACATGTAATTAGCAAGCAGGGCAAAGCGGGACCCACTTTGCAAAATGCTTGTTGGGGGAGCACCCCCAATCCCCCCGGAACGCGCCGTGTCCGGCGCGGCTGCGCGTCCCGTGGACGCTATGAGAGCACGGCCAGCTCACCGCTGGCCGTGCTCTTTTTCCTGGGCGCTGTCACGCCCATCTCGGCCCATGATCTGGTCCACGTTGGCCTTGACGGCAAGCAGCTCCCGCATCTCCTCGCGGGAGCGCCGGTAGTCAGCATAGGCGGCCTTTTTCTCCGCCAGGAGGGCGGCGTACTCGGCCTGCAAGTCTTTCATCTTTGGTAACTTTTTGACGTTCAGTTCGTCAAAGGCCCGCTTGGCCGCCTGATGGAGCAGGATGTCGGCCTCGTGCTCTGCCCGGAACTGTTTGGAGTATCCGGCCCTGCGGTAGGCGGCATAGACCTCACGGGTCTTGGCGTAGTTGACGATGTGGGTCCGCAGCACGGCGATCTCCGCCATGCGCTTCTCCGCCGCCTTGATCTTGTCCCCCAGTTGGTGATAGCGGTCAGTGGCCGCCGCCGTCTTTTCAGAGAGTGCCTGATAGTCCAGAAGCTGGTGCTGATTGAGATAGGCCAGGGTCTGCGCCGTCTGCTTCAGATTGAACTTGCTGGCCCACCGGGCGTACCCGGCCCCCTTGCCAGAGCGCAGTTTGGCCTCAATGTCCACCAGCAGGCTGACCCGCTGGGCGGGCTGACGGACCTCTTGCTTCCGGTCCGGCTTGTGTTCCTTTTCCCCGGCCAGGACGGCCCGCAGGTCCGCCTCTCCATAGCCCTCTCCCAGTCGGTCCAGGCGGAGGAATTTCTTGCCTGTCCCAGTTCGGAGAGAGACGGATTTGCCCCGGTGCTGGACCGCGATCCCGGCCTCGGTCAGCAGCGCCAGCATGGCGTCCAGGTCCGCCGGGCGGCGCTCCAGAGCGGCGTCAATGGCCTGCCGGAGCTGCTCCCGCTGGGAGGGCTTGGCCTGCTCACCCAGCCACTTGTTGTAAGACAAACTGCCCCGCTTGGGGTTCTCAATGACAGACAGCCGGTGCTCCAGGCAGACCAGATCACTCAGCCGCCGCACCGCCATGGCCGAGCGGAGGAAGTCCCGGAACTTGCCCTTGCAGTCCAGGGTGGTGGAGTTCCAGATGATGTGATTGTGGATGTGGCGGCGGTCTGTGTGGGTGGCGACGAGGAAAGCGTGCTTGCCCTTCAAAAACCGCTCCGCGAACTCATAGCCGATGCGATTGGCCTCCTCCGGCGTGACCTCGCCTGGCTTGAAAGATTGGCGCACCTGATAGGCGATCACGTCGTTTTTCTGGTCCCGCCCGGTGGCGGCCCGGTACTGCCGCTTGGCAAACAGAAACTCCGCGTCCACGGTGGCCGGGTCGCAGGCAAAGGAGGAAATCAGCTCACCGTCCTGTGTTTTCTCCGGGTTCTTGGCGTAGTCCGTGCGGTCAGAGAGGCATTGAGCAACGGTCCGGCCCTTGTTGATGTGCATGGAGATGATGCGCGTGGTTGCTATGATTTGTCACCCCCTAAAAAAGAGAGGCGGCCCCGCAGGGCCGCCTCTCTGTCAGCGAAATTCGTTTGTTATCCATACACCCGGTCCTGGATGGCATAGCGCAGGTCCTGGAGCTTGCCCAGAAGCCACGCCGCCGCCATGGGCAGCCCAACCGGGCTCATCAGGAAGGCGATCACCAGAAGAATGATACCGTTCTGGACCGAGTAAGTGACCAGCACCGCCACCCCCAGCAGGCCCACGATGGTCCCGGCCAAGCCAAAGAGGAAGGCGGCGCAGGACAGCAGGCGGAAGCAAATCCAGATGAACAGGGCCAGGGCCAGCACCACCGGCGCGGCCAGTAATTTCAGCAGCAGTCTCATTTAACATCCTCCTTTTGACACCGTTCCAACATCACATCGCGGGCGGCTTGAATCATCCGGGCCTCGGCCTGGGTCAGATCCCGCTTCCCCTGGGTCAGCTCCACATACTCCAGGTAGTTGGCGTAGGCGTCCAGCAGAGTGTCCCGCAGCTCCTCCGGGGTCCGGCACAGCTGGGCGTCGCACCAGGAATCCCCCGGCGGGTTCCACTCCAGCACCGTGGGGCCACGGCTGGTCTGGACCACCTCATAGGCCGGGTCCTGGTCGATGTAGGCTCGGAATACAGACAGGACCTTTTCAAATGTCAGCATGGTTTTCACGTCCTTCCTTCGGTCCCTCTTTCTGACTCCATCATACTGCGGAACACCCCTGTCCGCAACGATGTGGAACTTCGCCGCAAAATGCGGCGAAGTTCATTCAATGGCAGAGAGACCTTTAAGGACGCTCCGGGCGGCCTCCCACAGCCGGTCATTGCTTTGCCGCAAATCCTCCAGATCCGCGTCATAGAAGCGCCCGGTCTCATGGACCCGGCGGGTAAGCTGGTTGAGGTTATTGCTGGACCGGCGCAGCAGGGACACCAGCTCCCGCAGCTCCGGCAAATCCAGACGCACCACATAGCCGTCAATGGCCATCTTGCGCAGATAGGCTGCCATATTTTCCGTGCCGTACTGCTCCATCTTCTGATGGATCAGCGCCTGTTCCTCCGGGGTAACGCGGAATTTCAGTTGAATCTCCCGTTTCCGTTTCGCCATGGTCAGCGTTCCTGTCCTCTGGCTTTGTTCCTGTCTGTGTGGCCCGGCTCAGCCTTCGTCTCACTCAGCTTCTTTCGCACCGAGGGCTTGCGCAGCCGCAGAGATTGGGTACGGTCCTCGTCTTTGGTAATCAGGGCGTAGGTGCCCTTTCGCCCTTCCAGCGTGGAGATCGACAGGGAGCGGAAGGGCAGCATGGAGGCAAGCCGGTTCCGGTTCTTGCTGTTGGCGCGGGCCAGAAAATCCGGGGAGACCTGGACCATGAAATGGGTGCCGCTGGGGCTGTTTGGTTCCCGCGCCGCCTGGAGGGCGGAAAGGATGCGGGCAGCCTCGGCACGGATGTCGTCTTTGGTGAGGGGCTGGGTCAGCAGATGCTCGTGTCGGGCCACATTGATAAATAAATCAACGAGGCCGGGATTGTGCCCGTCCACCACGAACTCCACATTGCGGTCCTTCCCCCAGGCGTCCGTGTCCTCAAAGACGGGAATGGTCCTGGCCCACGTTTTGTTGTCACGGGAAATCCGTCCGTCATGCTCCTTGTGGCGCACCGTGTTGGCGAGGACGTAGAGTGTCCGGTCATAGCCGAACTGCTCCACCACCTGGGAGACGGCTTCCCGGCCCATGCAGTCGTTCCGGTAGTGCTCCGAGATAGCCGCGTCAATGGCCTCCGCACAGGCGATATTGGCCTTGCGGGAGGCCCGGTACTGCTCCAGCTCCCCGTGCTCATGGGCATAGCCTCCGGGATAGCGGTACACCGGAAGCTCTCGCTGTGCCTGGAGGGCGGTGTAGGCCCGGTCCGAAATGCAGTCCAGCATGGGGTCCAGGTCGGGGCTCTCCCGCTCTTTCCACTCCCCATAGATGGCCTCCATGGGCGAGGGCACGGCCAGGAGCGCGGCGGCCTGGGCCTGGGGCATATCCATGAGCTCCGCCGCCGCCAGAATGTCCTCCCGGACGGCGTACTCGTATGCGTGGTTCAGAATTTCCTCCGGCGGCTGGCCCATCAGCCAGTCCCGGTACTTGGCCTGCTCGGCGGCCAGTTTTTCATAGAGCTGTGTGTTCATTTCCTCTGGTGCCATGTTTATCGTACCTCCTCTCGGTTCCTCTGTTTTTTCTCTACTGTCCTGGGCGGCACAGGCCGCCGCAGGCCCTCCAGCACGGAGGGACGCTCCGCCTTTGCCACGGTTTGTTCCCGCTGGGCCGTGCCGTGGCTGCTGTCTATATCCAGCTGCACATTCAGCTCGGCCAGCCGTGCGCTCTTTTCCGCCAGCTCCGCCTCCTGGGGGAAGGGCTTGCCCAGCTCGGCCTTGGCGTCCTTCAGCTGTTCCCGCAGGTTGCCCAGCCGGATTTGGAGGCTTTTCACCCGGTCCGGCATATCGGCCAGGGCGTTGTCGATGCGGGTCAGGTTGCCCCTGGCATCGGTGCCCAGGGTGGCCCGGTGGGACATCGCGCCCTTGAGGGTCAGGATGAAATCGGAGCCGAAGTTCTCCACAGACAGGAACATGGCAAAGCCCCGGTAGCTGCCGATCTCCACCGGCTCGTTGTCCTTGACCTCCTTGCAGGCTTCCAGGATGGCGGCCCCGGCGTTGTCTTTGTCGGTGAGAGTATCCCCCCGCACCACCATCCCGGCGAAGCCCTTCTCCACCTCCGCCGCCTTGCCGTCCACGGCCTCCTTGACCGTGACCGGGTGGGGGTGGGCGGCCAGGGTCTCCATATCTTTCTGAAATCCAGCAATGAAGCCCTCGGCCTCCCTGATCTGCTCCGGGAAGTAGCGCAGCACATTGTCCTCCATGCGGAACTGCCTGCTCTGGTGATCCGCCTTGAGGATTTTCAACCGGGCCACGTCGATGTCCAGATCCATTTTCTCCTTGATGAGTGGGTTCCCGGCGCACAGGGCCTTGATCTCGGCATAGGAGAGGGCGGTCTCGTCCACATCGTCGCAGGAGCGCACCGGGGATTTGGAGGTCATAATCTGAGAGATGAATTTCTGCTTGTTCTCCACCGTCTGCCACAGATAGCTGTCGAAGGTGCCCTCAGTGACATAGCGGTAGATGTGGACCTTCTTGTTGCGATTGCCCTGCCGGACGATGCGGCCCTTGCGCTGCTCCAGGTCGCCGGGCCGCCAGGGGCAGTCCAGGTCGTGGAGGGCAATGAGCTTATCCTGGACGTTCATGCCCGCGCCCATTTTGAAGGTGCTGCCCATGAGCACTCGCACCCGGCCCCGCCGCACCTTGGAGAACAGTTCTTTTTTCCGGGCGGGGGTATTGGCGTCGTGGATGAAGGCGATCTCCTGGGCGGGGATGCCCCCGGCGATGAGCTTGTCCCGGATGTCCTCATAGATGGAGAAGGGGGCGTCCGGCTCCACGCCGTCCAGCAGATCAGTCAGAGCGTGGAGGTCCCCGCCGACCTTTTCTCCCGCCGCCATAGCGGCCTTGTCCCGCTGGGCGGCGGCCTTGGCCCTGGGGGTAGAGATGTCGCAGAACACCAGCTGGGTCAGCTTATCCGCCGCGCCCTCCTTCCAGATGCGCAGAATGTTATCCACGCACCGATTGACCTTGCTGTTTGGATCATCCGGCAGCATGGGGTTGATGATGCGCTGGTCCAGACCCAGCTTGCGGCCATCCGACGTGATCTTGAGCATATTGTCCTGCTTGGGGTTCATCTGCCCGGAGTGGACTTGCGCGGCCCGCTTGGAGAGCTCCTGCACCATAGCCTTCTGGTGTCCGGTGGGCTCAGCTTTCTCCACATGGTACTCCACCTCCGGGGCCGGGAGGTGGAGCTGGTCCGAGGTCTTGATGTCCGCCACCTCGCGGAATATCGCCATGAGCTCCGGCAGGTTGAAGAACTTGGAGAAGCGGGTCCGTGCCCGGTAGCCGGTGCCCTCGGGAGCTAACTCGATGGCCGTCACCGTCTCCCCAAAGGTGGAGGCCCAGTTGTCAAAGTGGTTGAGCCCCTGGTGCTCCAGCGTGGCCTGCTGGAGATACCGCTGCATGGTATAGAGCTCCGTCATGGAGTTGGAGACCGGGGTGCCGGTGGCGAACACCACGCCCTTGCCGCCGGTGATCTCGTCCATGTAGCGGCATTTCAGGAGCATATCGCTGGATTTTTGGGCGTCGCTGGTGGAAAGGCCCGCCACATTGCGCATTTTAGTGTAGAGGAACAAATTTTTATAGCTGTGGGCCTCGTCCACAAAGAGGCGGTCCACGCCCAGCTGCTCAAAGGTCACAACGTCGTCCTTGCGGCGGGTGGTGTTGAGCTTTTCCAGCCGGGCCTCCAGGGACTTCTTGGTTCGCTCCAGCTGCTTGATGGACACCCGCTCCGCGCCGCTGGCGCGCAGCTCCTCGATGCCCTCCTCGATCTCCGCAATCTGGTCGTGAAGCAGCCTCTCCCGGCGCTCCCAGGAGACCGGCAGGCGCTCAAACTGAGAGTGGCCCATAATCACCGCGTCGTAGTCCCCGGTGGCAATCTTGGCGCAGAACTTCTTGCGGTTCCTGGCCTCAAAGTCCCGCTGGGTCGTCACCAGGATATTGGCGGCGGGATAGAGGCGCAGGAACTCGGAGGCCCACTGTTCCACCAGATGATTGGGGACGGCGAACAGAGACTTGCGGCAAAGCCCCAGCCGTTTGCTCTCCATGGCGGCGGCCACCATCTCAAAGGTCTTGCCCGCGCCCACCTCATGGGCCAGGAGGGTGTTGCCGCCGTAGAGTATGTGGGCCACGGCGTTGAGCTGGTGTTCCCGCAGCTTGATCTCCGGGTTCATGCCGCCGAACACAATATGCCTGCCGTCGTACTCCCGTGGGCGGATGGAGTTGAACAGGTCATTGTACTTGCGCACCAGGGTATGGCGGCGCTCGGGGTCTTGCCAGAGCCAGTCCCGGAAGGCGTCCTTGATGGCCTGCTGCTTCTGCTGGGCCAGGGTGGTCTCCTTCTGATTCAGCACCCGGCGCTCTGTACCGTCTGCCTCCTTAATGGTGTCATAGATGCGCACGTCCCGCAGATTCAGCGTGTTCTCCAGAATGTAGTAGGCGTTGGCCCGGCCGGTGCCGAAGGTGTCGTAGGCCGCCACGTTGTCTGAGGAGATGGCCCCTTTGTGGGTGACAGTCCACTCGGCGGTGTAGTCAGAGAAGTGGACCTGTATCCGGTCCTTGACATAGTTGGGGGTGCGGAAGGTCTCGTACATGAACTGCTGGATATACTTGGCGTCAATCCAGGTGGCCCCCAGGCGCACCTCGATTTCAGAGGCATCCAGGTCCTTGGGGAGCGCCTGTTCCAGCGCCTCCACATTGTCCTGGAACACAGGGTTGGTCTCCGCCGCCCGGCAGGCCTGGGCCAGCTTCTGACGCACGTTGCCGGAGAGGTATTCGTCTGCCGCCACATAGACGGCCTTGCCGTCCTCCGAAGCCGGCAGGGGGAAGATGACGCCCCGCAGATCGGAAGCCAGCTCCGCCTCGGTCTTGCCGGTGAGCTGGGCCATGTAGTCCATATCCACCCGCGCCCTCTCGGAGATAGAGACGGCCAGGGCCTCGGAGGCGGTGTCCACATGGGTCACGGCCCGGTGGGGCTGGATGGTCCGTCTGGTGAACATATCCGCCTTTTCCCGAAAGTTGCCGTCGTCGTCCAGCACCTCCAGGGAGCAGAGCAGATAGTAGGCGCTGTCCTCTGAGAAGGCCAGCTCATTGGCCCGGCTGTTGATGCGGCCATATTTGGCGGTGAAGGCGTCATAGAGATTGTTAAGGTGCCGCTGTTCCCCCTGGATGGCAAGAGGGTCCGCATCCTGCATCTGGAGGTCAATGAGCCTGTGGGCGCAGTCCCGCAGCTCCACCATGCCTAGGACGCGGGCCAGGGCGGTGGCGTTCAGCTCTGGCTTCACCATGATGCTGTTCTCCCGGAAGTACACCTGACCGTCCACCACGGTATAGGAGTAGTTGCGCACATTGGGGTCCGCCGGGATGCTGTGCTCCACGGGAGCGGCCTCATCCCCGCCGCCCAGCTCCGGCAGCTCCACCGCTGTAATCCGGCCCTGGATATGGCTCACCGCCTCATGGAGCTGTTGTGCAAGATCCGCGCCGGGGATGGGCTTGCAGACAAGCTGCGGCCCATAGGGGCCGGACTCGACCTCCAGATTGCCCAGCACCATCTCCGGGTGTTCCTGGAAATAGCGGTTGATGGTGACAAAGTTGTGCCGGGCCTCACCCCTGCTGTTGGTGTGCTCCTGTTCCATCAGGGTGTCCGTCTGCACCCACAGGGGCGGATCTGCCCCCAGCTGGCGGGGCATCTCCAGCTTCTGAAGGATCACCAAGTCCGTGGTGATGTCCGTCCCCGCGTTGGACAGGAAAGCGTTGTTGGGCAGGCGGATGGCCCCCAGCAGCTCACACCGCTCCGCGAGGTAGCGCCGGGGCCGGTCGTCCTTCTTGTCCATGGTGCCGCCGCTGATGCCGTTGGAGGTGAGGAAGGCGATGATGCCGCCCGGTCTCACCTGGTCGATGGCCTTGGCAAAAAAGTAGTCATGGACAAAGAAGTGCTGCTTCTCGTAGCGGCTGTCCACCAGACTATATCCGCCGAAGGGGACATTCCCGATGGCCGCGTCAAAGAAGCCGTCCGGGAAGTGGGCTTTCTCGAAGCCGCGGACCAGAATGTTGGCGTCCGGGTAGAGCAGGGTGGCAATACGCCCGCTGATGCTGTCCAGCTCCACGCCATAGAGCTTGCTGCCCGCCATGGCCTCCGGCAGCAGGCCGAAGAAGTTGCCCACGCCGCAGGCAGGCTCCAGAATGTTGCCCTTCTGGAAGCCCAGGTTGCCCAGGGCCTCATAGACTGCGTTGACGATAGTGGGGCTGGTGTAGTAGGCGCTGAGCGTGGAGGCCCTGGCGGCGGCATACTCCGTATCAGTCAGCAGACCCTTGAGCTCCTGATACTCCTGGCTCCACTCCTCTTTTCCAGCGTCAAAGGCGTCCGGGAGGCCGCCCCAGCCTACATAGCGGGACAAGACCTCCTGTTCCGCCGGTGTGGCCCCGCGCCCCTCGGCCTCGATCTGCTTCAAGGTGCGGATGGCCTCGACGTTGCGCCGGAACTTCTCCTTGGGGCCGCCCTCGCCCAGGTGGGTGTCTGTGATGCGGAAATTCCCGGCTTCGGGCTGGGGCGGCTCCGGGTCATGGGAGGGCGTTGGCGGCTCCGGTTCGCCGGTGCGGATGGTCTGGATCACCACATCATAGGGCAGGTGGTTTTCCTCCGCCGGATAGGAGGCCACTGTCTCGGTGGTGAACTTCGGCTCCGCCGCCTCCCGCGCCTCTGGCCGGAACAGCCCCGCATTGCGCTCATCCTGTCGCAGCCACTCCTCAAACTGTTCCCGCTGGACCGTCTCGTGGCTCCAGACATACGGCCCGGTGTCGATGCGGATTTCCTGTTCCCCGATGTAGCCGATGGTGCCGCTGATTACATGGTCCGGGGCGGGCAGCGTCACACGGTCCCCCACCTGATAGGCCGGGGTGCCCGTCAGGCGCACCGCCTCCCGCTGGACCGGCGTGTGGGAAAAGCCGTCCAGCTCCTGTTGATACAGGGCGCGGAGGACGGCGGCCAGCTCCCCCCAGGAGGCGGAGACGGTGGCAAGTATCTTGTCGTCGTCCCGGATGATCTCCACCTCCAGGCCGGTAGTCGTGGCCCGGTAATCTGCCGCCTCGCCGGTCACAAGGCCCATGGTCTCCACACGGCCCGCGAACTGTGCGGAAAGGCGCTGGGCGATTTTGGTGTTGCCCTCGCCGTTTCTCAGCCATTGGGAAACATAGTCCTTGTCCTGGGCGTCCAGCAGCCCGGAAGCCAGTACCTCCCGCAAATCCTGGTCGAACCGCTCCAAATCAGCGGGCAAAAACTCGGTAATGGGGCCGTTGCGCTGGTCCTGCTTCAGTAGCCGCTCAAAGTTCTCCCGCGTCTCCAGCCGGTAGACGGGGTAGGCCAGCGCGGGGTCCAGAAGCTCCACCTGTCCCCGTTCCAGAGAGGTGATGGTGTACTCCTTGCCCTCCAGATAGACAAAATCCCCCGCGCCGTAGGCGGAGGAGAGCGGGTCGCGGGGCTTGCCGTCGATGGTCACGACCTCCGGCTCAAGCTGATTTTCCGGGACAGCATCCTGCATCTCCGCCCAGTCCTCATCGGAAACCGTGATGTCCACTTCATGGGTCGGTTCCCCGTCCCCGACGGTGATGGTATCCCCGTCGCGGGCCATTGGCTGCTGGGACAGGTCCGGCGGGGCGGGGTGGGCCAGGATGGGGTAGGTCTCGTCCAGCACCGCCTGATGGAGGCGGTTGTGGAAGCTCGCCAAATCATAATAGAGGCGGAGGAAGATCGTGTCCTCCATGGTGCGGACCGCCCGCTTGATGGCCTCCGCCCCCTCCAGCATGGCGTTCTCCCGGTCTGAGTTCTGGCAGGCGTTCTGGTAGGCTTTGTCCGCCAGCACCTTCTCCCGCACGATAGGAAGATACTGCTCATAGATTTCCCGGACCGTGGGGGAGATTCCCGGCTCCGGCGCTTTGGCTGCCTCGGGCTCTGACACGGGCCGAAACACGCCATTGTCCAGATAGTTCTCAAACAGGAGGCGGAACATCTCCACCGGCTGCTCCCGGTCCGGGTAGTCCGGCGTGGTGTACCAGACGTGCTTTTCGTCCACATGGTCAATGACCAAGCGAATGACCGGGTCGTTTTCATCCGTGTGGCTGTCTAAAATATCTCCGGGCCGGTAGGTCTTTCCGCCCCTGGTGGTGTAGACCTCTGCCTCACCCGATCCGGCGGCACGTTCTACGTCGGCCATGACCCGCTGGATGAACGGGTCATGGTCCAGCTTCTCCGGGTCTGCCACCTGGCCGTTGACGATGCCCCGCCGGGCCAGCTCCTCCCGGATGGCGATGGGGTCAATGCTGTCAAAATTGTCCTGCTCGGCCTGGGTATAGAAGCGGTCCTCCCGGATGAGCTGGGCGATCCGGCGCTGGACCTTGGGCCAGGGTACGTCAGCCGCCGCACCGTCCACCGTCACAGGGAAGGCGGGCAGGCCGTCGCCGTATTCCTGCCGCAGCCAGGCGGCGGTGTCCTTTTCCCGTCCGTGCTCCTTCATGTAGCGGACGACGGCGTGTTTGCTCTCAATGCTGCCGTTCCACTCCTGGATGGCGGCGTCGATGTCGGCCTGTGTGACCGCCCTGGACGGCTGGGGCCGCTCCGGCACCTCCGGCACAGTCTCTTGAGTCGGCGTCTCCGCTGCGGCCTCCGGCGGGGCCTGTTCCAGGGCAATCTCCTTTTCCGCCAGCAGACAAACCTCCGGCCAAGTCAGCCGCGTTTCGGCATCCGGGTTGCTGATGCTGCCCTCCCACACGTGGAGCTGGTCCGGGAAGCCCTGGAAGCCGATGGTGGTCCCATCCTTGGCCGGATATTGGTGCAGGGCCCCGCCAAACCGCAGGCGCAGGTAACTGACCCGCAGCGTTTCCTCCGGGTGGTCCGCGAAGAACTTGACCAGGGTCTCCCAGGAGGCCGCCCCATCCTCGTGGCGCAGGATTTCCGGGAGATACTGCCGGTGGAAGGGCGGCGCGGGGATAGGGTCTGGCGTGGGCAGCGCCGGTCCCGCCGCCGAAGCGTCCAGGGTCAGCTGCTCCGTGCGGTAGGGCGGCGGATATGCCACACGGGGCACCGGCGGGGGCAGCGCCTCTCCCCGCTGTTGGAACTCCCGCACAATGGCGTCCCAGCGTTCTTTTTCCGCTGGTGTGAAATAGTCCTGGCCGGAGACCAGCTCCTTCAGCCGGGCGGCAGCCCTGCTCCAGGAGATGTGTACGGAGCCGCCAGGGGAATACCGCCGAAACTCAATATCCTTCGCGGTATAAAGGACAGTCCCGTGGCTGCCGTCCTGGTAGGTCTGGCTGTGGGCGTAGTAGGGACCGTATTCCTGTTTCAGAAAGGCCACGGCGGCCTTGGTGTCCGGCATCCCCAGGTACATGGCGTAAATGCGGAATTTGCTCTCTTGTCTGTGGCTGGACCCGCGCCGCAGCTCCGTATCCCATTCCTCCCCGGAGATGGAAAAAGCGGAGGGCGTTTGTACGCTCTCCGCTTCCAAAATGGACTCCCGCTGCTCCCGCTCCGTGGGGAATAGACTGAATTGCCCGGCTTGTTCGATTAGTTGAACACCAGCTCGCTCAGGATGATTTCCTCCGCCTGTGCCTTGCAGTTGTTCATCAGGCCCACCCAGCTCATCGGGTCTGCGGCCTTCAACGTCTCCGTCGCCCCCGCCTCCTTCGCCAGCTGGGGCATCATCTCGTCCAGTCTCTGCCGGGCGGTCTCGTCGATCTCCCGCAGGTGGGGATACAGGCTCTCCTCCAACACCATCTTCTGGAACAGGATGGGCCGATGCTTCTCCAGGAAGTCCTTCCGCATCCGCCCGTACCTGCCCAGGGGCGCGGCCTCCGCCGGTTCGTTCAGGGTCAGGTTGGGGATCAGGTAGTCTCCGCTCTGGATGTAAGTCAGCTCGTTGGTCATGGTTCTGGCTCCTTTCCGCGATTTTCTCGCGCTCATACTGCTTGATGGTGATTTCAATTCTCCGCAGGACCTGCTCACTGGCCTCGCTCACCGCTGTTCCCAAGGCAGCTGCGGCAGCGGGGGTGTTCCAGTCAAAGACGCTCAAAAAGTCCTCGTGCTCAAAATACCGCTCCGGCTCCAGCCCACAGCGGGACAGAAGGGCGTAGGCGGTGCTCACGGAGGCGGCGCTGCGGAACGCCGCCCCGATGTTGAACTCATCATATTCCTCCAGAAAGGAACCGTCAACGATGCCGAGGATTTCCTGCTGGTGCTCCTCCCAGTAATCTGCCGCCAGACGGTTAGCCACCAGCTCCAGCTGGGGAAAAAGCGGCTGCCCAGGGTCGTCTGGTACGTTGAAGTGCTCCGCCAGGGCCTCCCGCACCGCCGTCTCATGCTCGGGCCGGAGCTGCCACAAATAGGGGCGGCGGGCACGCTCCCCGCCGCCGGTATCCGCCACATCGAACACATAGCGCAGGCTTGGCTTGCCGCTGCTGGTGTCTACCAGGGCGATGCCCTTGGCCCCCCGGCGGACGTACCGGCCCATCCGGTGGTTCCAGAAATCGTACTCCGCGCAGGCCGTGGCCTCCGGGCGCTGGGCGTAGATCATCAGCTGCTCATGGTAGGGATACTTATAGAGGCGGGCGGCGGTGGTGAGAAAGGCAGTCCACTCCCGGTAACTGCCTGTGATCTGCCGGGCCGTCTGGTCCGCCATCTGAGCGTAGAATTGGGCGCTTGCCGCCATGGTCATCTCCTCCTTCCATTTTTGGATCAAAAAAGGGGCGGCACAGCGGCCGCCCCTTTCCAGTCAATTCAGTCCTCAAAGTCCGGGATGAGTTCCAACTGCTCATACTCCGCGTCACTGATGCCCCGCAGCTTCTCCAGGGCGCTGTCCGTCAGCTCCCGCAGCTCCGTCTCGTCCGGCTCCAGGTATCCCCGCATCTCCTCCAGGTTGGCGATCAGGCCCTCCCTGGTGCCGGGGTCATAGATGCTCATAAGCTCCTGTTCCTCATAGGTAAATGCGTTCATCCTTTATCGCTCCCTTTCCGCGCCTTTATCCGGCGCTGTTTTCCTGCGTCCTGGCTGGGGCGGCTGCTTCAGCCGCTCCACCACAGATTTTTTCTCCCGTTCCTTTTGGACGGCGTTCGCCAAATCCAGAAGGGAAATCTGCTGACCGGCCTTGACCTGGGCCTCCAGCTCCGCCACGCTGGGGGTGTTGTTGATAATACCGTCCAGCTGGTTGTCGTTCTGCTCAACGCTGTCCTCGGCAGCCCGGAGGGGATTCCTGGCGGAGAAGAAGCCGGGCAGCTCGGAGAAGGCGTACTGGTCTACATAGTGGCAGGATACCACACCGCCCTGCTTGAGCGCCACGATGTCGCTGATACTCATGCCGGGGCCGAGGTAATCCGCTGGGTGAGCATCGGTGAACTGCTTCCAAAGCTGATTGAGCTGCTGGAGGGTATCTCCCTGGCCGGTAAGCGGGGCTGTGTAGACCAGATCATAGTTGCCCTTCCGGGGGGATTCCCCCTCAGCCCGCAGCCGCTCTAAAGGAATGTAGCGGATGTCCCGCAGGTCCGGCCCCCGGTGGAGCTGGTAGATGGCGAAGCAATCCCCCTGGTGGTCCAGGAACGCGGCCTCCCGCTTCTGCTGTTCCTCCTCCCGCAGGCGGTCTTGGATGGCGTCGTCAAAGTCCGGGCTGGCCTCCCATTCCTCCCGTGGGATGGCAAAGAGGCCGTCGTGGTGGTCAAAGTCCGTCTCGTCAAAGACTAGCTCCGGGTTCTCACCGGGGCGGATGATGTAGACCGTGAAATCGCCGCCATACATGAGCTCCGCCGTGTCCAGAGATACAGGCAGGAGGTCCCCCTCCGTATAGCCCGCTTCCTCCAGCTCCTCCATCGTGCAGTCCAGATCCGGCATGGGGTAGGTGTCCAGCTGTGTGTCCCAAAGCGCCGCGTCCTCCTGCTCGAAATGCTCCCGCAGCTGCTCGATGTAGGGATTCACCGGCGGTTCCATCTGAGCCTCCTGCAATTTCTCCACCAGCTCCAGGGAGGCGGCCTCTACCTTCTCCGGCCTCTCGCCCATGGCGTCGAAGATTTCCTCCCGGGCAGCGGCCAGCGGGTGCTTGATGGGGGACAGGGCCACGTCCTCCTGGTCAATCACACCGCCGTCCAGCTGCCGCAAGGTCTCCTTGTCGTAGAGGGTGTAGTCGTAGCCCTCGTCCCGGAGCTGAATGTGAAGGTAGGTGGCGTCGTCCAGCAGGTAGAGAGCTTCCAACTCCCTCGGCTCGGTCCGGTCCAGCTCCCGCACCTGCCGGGCGGTGATCTCGCCCGCCTCCAACTGATACAGCAGCTCCCGGCATCGGTCGGTCGGCCCCACATAGATCACTTCACGGGGGATATAGTCCTCGCCGGTCCACTCGCTGGCCTGGAGATAGCCCTGGTCCCGATAAGAAGTCGCGTGGGGATTGGCCTCCAGATAGAAGGTCAGCCCCTGGTCCCGGAGGTCACTCAATTTCTCCAGCCGGTCCAGCATCGCCACAGCGGTAGGCAATCCAGTCTGCTCTCCCACATGGTCCAGGGTATCCTGGATGCTGGCGAAGTGGCCCGCCCGCAGTTCCTCCGTGATGTCCGTGACGGCCTGTTCCCTGGGGTCCAGGGTATAGGGGTGCTTTAGCAGCCCGGCGGTCTCCAGTTCCGCCATGTAGTCCAGGAAATCGGCGGCAAATTTCTCCGGGGTGTCGGCCTCCTGGAACTTCGCCGCAAAATGCGGCGAGGTTTCCTCCTGAGAAAATTCAATTCCTTTCTCCTTGCAGACCTCCGCGAAGTGGCGGTCGATCTCACCGATGAGCTGATTTGCCGCCTTGTTGATGGTCGCCAGACAGGCGCGGAGCTCAGACAGTTCCTTGTCCTTGCTCCAGGAGGCCAGATAGCCGAAGCTGTTGGCCCCAGTCTCAATGCCGAAATACTGACAGACCACATAGGACACACTCTCCGCCTCCAGCTCCTGGGAGGTCTGAACCGCCTTGTCCTCACGCACACCTTTCTGATTGTGGAGGATGGAGTGGGTGATCTCATGGACGACGGCGCATACCGTCTGGACCTCGCTCATGCCCTCCCGGATGGCGATGCGCTGGTCGTCCAGACTGAAATAGCCGTCCATGTTCGCCGCCATGGGCTTAATCTCCATAGTCACCGGGGCGGTCCGGCGCAGGGCCTCCATGAACGCCTCGTACTGCGCCACGTCGCCGGTCAGGTCTTGGGCCAGCTGCGGGAGAGGCTTGCCGTTGGTCTGAGAGACATCGAACACCGGCACCGGGCGGAACCGGGGCACCTGCACCTCCCGCTTCTCTGTGACAACCTGGCCGTTCTCATCCAGCACCGGCGCTTTGGTGTCCGGGTCCAGCTTCTGCCGCTCCACTGTTTTGACGATGGGAATGGGAGCCATGATGTAAATGGCCTTTTCCCCTTTATTGATGAACCGCTCGAACTGCTCATGCCACCGCTTGGCGCTGGCTACACGGGTGGCGTTGGGCCGCTGCATATGGATGAGAAGGACGTTACGGGCGGAGTAGGTGTGGAACCGGGACATGACGGAGAGGTAATCCCGAAACCTCCCGCTTTCAAACACATCCCGGATACCCTGTTCCAGCCGCTGGTTCAGGTCCTTCATGCGCTCCTCGCGGCTGGGATAGCTTTTCTTTGCCATAAGGCGCTCCTTTCTGTGAGTATAAGAAATGCCCCCACACGGGGCGGGAAGTTCCCTCCCGTGTGGGGGTGGTAGATGGTGGTGTGTAGAAAAAGCAGTCGCATTTGGGGCGGTCGGGGTGAAAGGATATGCCCTGCGCCGTTTGCGGCAAAAAACCCTTGGAAATACAGGGCCTTCCGGCCTCACTTTTTCTACGCTCTGCCCCGGTTTTTGGCCGCCCAGGCCCGCTTGTGCCGCCGGGTGCGCCTTGCAGCACAGTCCGGGCAGTAACGGGTGTTGGGGGACCGGGGCAGGAATGGCTGGCCGCACTCCGGGCAGCGCCGGCGGTGGTCCATGCCCATGATCTCCCCATACAGCTCCCGATCCCCCGGCAGGACAGCGGTGCGGAAGTAGCGGCAGAGGACAGAGCAGGTCAGCATCTGCGGGCAGGCGCAGGGGTCATACCCGTCATCCAGCAGCAGGCAGCTGCCATGGTCGCAGTTGGCACACAGGGATCGGATGAGCCGCCTGGCCCGGCGCAGCTGGGCCTCCGTCATGCGCAAATATAGCTCATTATTAGGATGTTCGGTCAACTATGCTTAGCACCCTTCCTAAAATATAAGGGGAACAATCATAGATTGACTGCTCCCCTTTATAATTTATTCGATTATTCCAAAAGATTCGCACTTAATTGATGCCTTTTTCCCAGCAGAAAGTTCGCCAACAATTTCAATATGTGCGCCACGCTCATGAGCCTCGATTGCCTTATCATAGTCAGCCTTTTCTAATTCTGAGGTAACTGTTCTAGGCTTTTCATTTTCATCCAAGTAAACCACAGCGATCTTTCCAGTTGTCCTTTTTTTAACATCTGGAGAAGACTCAAGTTTCTTTATTCTTCCAATTATCTTTGTGGATTTACTTGTCTGCTCTTTTAATTTTCGAATAGTTTCAACTATTGGTTGATAATAGTCATGAGTGAGCGAGACTCGATTAGTCTTTGATTCTTTGTTCTTCACTGTGGGAGACCACTCAGCAATAATTTCGATATTTGAATCCTTTGAGTCAAGATTCAATCCAACGAGGGCCTCATAAAAATTGGCGCTGATTATTTGGTCTGATGGTTCTGCCAGCAGTTGCTCTTCACCTTCATCAATGTGGTTCTTTATTAAAACCAAATTATTTATGACGCGATTTGTGACCTTCCTTGTTAATGATTTTTGGCAATCTTCCTCATCAGAAAAAATACTTAGTTGTTTATATCCTTCCTCTTCACTAAATTGAGCAAATGGGCAAACAACAGAAATAACATAGCTGCCAATTTCTGTTTGCCCAAATCTACAATTTGATAAAAAATTCAAAACTGTGTCATCAATTCTACCCTGATGATACTTCTTAGGATGTAATATATCTAATGCCGTTGCAGCTAATAGTTTTTTAGTATTCTCATACATCCTTATTGCATCATCAAAAGTAATGCTACCAGTTTCAATCTGCTTTTTGTCCAGCCGTATTTTTAGAATATCTGTATTGGGATTAAGCAAATATAACATAATCTGTTCAAAAGACCTGCACTCAACTTCAGATACAGTCTTTACAGCACGATACATTGCTTCTTTATAGTCGGACAACTGCTTGTCCATGGGTAGTGTAATTTGGTGAAAAGCGCCCCCCATTTCTTTTTGAAAGACTCTAATATTTTTTCGCATAATTTGAAAAGAGTTCCATCCAGTATCTTTTAGATACTTAACAAAAGCAAGAGGATTTATCTGTTCAGTTAATTCTAAAAAATCGACTGAATATATCATACCGCCCCCTCCTTTGCAATTTTATCCAAAAGGCACAAAAGACTCTTACCATTAAGAACATTCTTTTTGTCCAATTTAATGCTTACCCAATTTGAATTATCACTCATTTGCTTTTCAGAAAAACTGGCCCAGTACATACATCCTTTAATTAACAAATCTTCCTGCGTCCAATGCACCCATTCGGAATAGTCCTCCGGTAAAATCAATAGACCCAAAATTATAGGGGTTGTGGCTGGGCAACATAAGTCATTATAATTTTTAACTTTTAGCTTATAGTTGATATAATCTCCCTTATCTTCATACTGTGACGGAGATGAAGACGCTTTTAATTGGATTCTCAATTCCGAATAAAACTTTTTCCCGTCATTTATTTCGATACATTTTTTTAGTAAGCCATCAGTACTATCATCATCGTGTCTTGAGATTTCGTAAGCAATACCAGCATGAGCACATATTGCAGATATGTAGCTTATACTGATGTCCTCTTTAACTTTTGATTCGTGCATAATGCCTCCCCCTTTTATTTTATTATAGCACATCTATTGTGTCCGTCTACACTTTTAAGCATGCTGAAGGCTTTTTCATAGTTTGAACAGGCATCAATAAAACTCTAATGAAAAAGTGACATATTTTTGTCGGTCTGTCATTTTAATTACCGCGTCGTAGGTCCTGCCCGCTTTCTCAGACCACAGGCCGGTGACAGGGGCTCTCCCGTCTTTCAGCAGGGCCGCCACGATGGCACGGGTGGGCGTTTTCCTTCTGTTTTCCCACCAGCGGTTGTTTTTCCAAATGGCAAAGCCGCAGGCCCGATCCTCGCAGAAAAAGCCCTGTTTCCGCTCGGTAACGGCCTTCCCGCACCGGGGACACCGGCCCACGGCCTCATGCTCCGAGGGGAACAGCACATTCCCGCCCTCCACCGGGCGGACCGTCCCCACCAGCTCCCGCAGCATGGCGGAAATCTCCGCCATGAAATTCTCTGCGGTCAGCGTGCCCCGCTCTACCTCCTTCAGCCGGTGCTCCCACTCGGCGGTCAGCGCGGGGGATTGTAACTGTTCCGGCAGCACCGTGATGAGCGCCGTGCCCAGGGGTGTGGGCAGGAGGGAGACGACCTTCTTGGCCTTTCTCCGCTGGACAAAACCGGCAGACACCAGCTTCTCCAGGGTGGCGGCCCGTGTAGCCGGTGTGCCGATACCACGGCGCTCCGCCTCCTCCGGCATATCCCCGGCCCCGGCGGTCTCCATGGCGGAGAGCAGAGTGTCCTCCGTGTAATGCTTGGGCGGCGTGGTCCTGCCTGCCTTGACCTGGACAGCGGCCACCGGGAGAGACTGGCCCTCGGCCAGATCCTCCGGCTCGCCCCCTGCTTCTGCGTCCCCTGTCTGCGCGTACACCTTCCAGCCAGGAGACACGACCTCCTTCCGTTTGGCGGTGTAGAGGGCTCCGCCGCACATCGCCGTGATGCAGGTCTCCGCAGAGCGACAGGGCGGGCAGACGGCCCGGAGCAGGCCCAAAGACACCAGCCGCAGCACCTCCCGCTCCCCAATGGGCAGGGCCTCCAGCTCCATCTTGTTCGCGCTGGCCGTGGGCACCACGGCATGGTGGTCGCTGACTTTGGCGCTGTTGCAGACCGGCCCGGCCAGCACTACCTCCGGCGCGTCCACGCCGCAGAGGGCGGCGGCCACAGCGGTCAGCGCCGGGACTCCGGCCTCCATATCGTCTGTCAGATACCGGCTGTCTGTCCGGGGGTAAGTACAGAGCTTTTTTTCATAGAGGGTTTGCAGGTAGTCCAGCGTCTGCTGGGCGGTGTAGCCAAGTGTCCGGTTGGCCTCCCGCTGGAGGGTGATCAGGTCGTAGAGGGCGGGGGGCTTCTCCGCTTTCTCCTGCCGCTCCACCGACTGGACCATGGCGGCGCTGCCCCGGCACCGGGCGGCGGCCTCCAGGGCCTCCTTCTTGCTGGCCTTCCGGTCCCCGGTCAGGGTGAGGCCGCCGCAGTCCAACTCCACCGTGTAGAAGGGCTCCGGCTGGAAGGCGGCGATCTCCGCCTCCCGCTGGACGATGAGGGCCAGGGTGGGCGACACCACCCGGCCAATGTTGAGGGTACGGCCATAGAGCAGGGAGAACAGCCGGGTGGCGTTGATGCCCACCAGCCAGTCCGCCTTGGCACGGCAGAGGGCGGCCTGATGCAGCCCGTCATAGTCCCTGCCAGGGCGGAGATGGGCGAAGCCCTCCCGGATGGCCGTGTCCTCCATGCTGCTAATCCACAGCCGGGAGATGGGTTTGGAGCAGCCGGCCAGGGCATAGGCGGTGCGGAAGATCAATTCGCCCTCCCGCCCAGCGTCGCAGGCGTTGACCACCTCGGCCACGTCCTCACGCCGCAGAAGGGTGCGCAGCACGTCAAACTGGTCCCGCTTGTCCTTGGCGATGGTAAACCGCCAGCTCTCCGGCAGGATGGGCAGGTCCTCCAGCCGCCACTTGGCGTAGTCCGGGTCGTAGGCGGCGGCGTCCGCCAGCTCCGCCAGATGCCCCAGGCACCAGCTCACCAGCCAGCCGCCGCCCTCCCAATACCCCGTCCGGCGCTGTTCGGCCCCTAGGACGGCGGCCAACGGTTGGGCCACCGAGGGCTTTTCGGCAATCACAAGGCGCATGGGTTTCACTTCCTTTTTCAAATTTCTGTTTGCGCTTTCCGGATTCTCGTGTATAATGGAATTGCAAGGAGGTGCTGAAATGGTTCATTCAATCTCAGATGTGCAGTCCATTTTGACCCCCATCTTTGACCGCTATGGCATTTCACGCGCCGTCCTGTTCGGCTCCGTTGCCAAGGGCACAGCGACAGCGAAAAGCGATCTGGACCTGCTGGTGGACAGCAAGCTGCGCGGCCTGAAATTTGTGGGTTTCATGGAGGATGTCCGGCAAGCCGCCGGGATGCCGGTAGATGTGTTCGACATATCCCATATCGAACAGGGCTCACTGATTGACCGTGAAATCCGGTCTACCGGGGTGACAATCTATGAGAAATGAGATTGTCGTCCAGAAGATGGCTGGATATGTGGCAAAAGTCCTGGACTATTGCCGGGGCTACACCTATGACAGCTTTGCGGCGGACATCAAATTGGTGGAGGCTTGCGTGTTCAATCTCAGCCAGCTTGGGGAGCTGTGCCGCGTGGCTGACGACGCTTTTACCAAAGCCCACCCGGAAATCCCTTGGCGGGAGATGTATGGCCTGCGCAATCGCATTGTCCATGACTATGAGGGGGTCAATCTGATGCTGGTATGGGAAATCATCAGTGAGGACCTGCCGGAACTGCAAAACACACTGAAACAACTGCTGTAACAGCACCAAACGCCTGCCGGTTGCAGGCGTTTTTGTTATGCCGTGGCCGCAGGTGCCCGGTTGATCCCCCGGTAGCAGGGCAGGGCGCAGCCCTCCCCATACCGCTTGCAGCCGTGGCATGGGTGGCCCTTGGGGGCCTGGGGCGGATGGACCGGCCTGGGACTGCGGGGGACCTGCATCATCATCCGCTCATAGGGGCTGTCGGTGAAGGTCCTCATGTGCTCTTGCCCTCCCCGTCCTCGTCCTCATCATCGGCCAGACTGTCCTCGTATTCCTCGTCGTCCTCGCCGTAGTCGTAGTCGTCCAGATCGTCGGGACCCTTGGTGCTGGCCTTCCTGCCCTTCACCAGCTTGAAGTAGGCAAACGCGCCGCCTCCGCCCAGCACCAGTAGGACCACCAGCAGCACGGCGGGGTTGAGGCCAACCGATTCCTCCGCCGGTTCCTCTACCGGCTCCGGGGTGGGCTCCGGTTCCGGTTCCGGCTCCGGCCCCACACACTCAGTCATGTTCACAGCGCACACCGGGCAGGCGGTGTCCACCGCCCCAGCGGCGCATTTGGTGGTGCAGTCACAGACGGCGGGCTCCCCATCCTCCATGAGGGCCGTCAGATCGGCCTCGTCTACGGCGTTGAGGAAGTAGACTGTGTTCTCGCCGTCCGCCGCCCGGTCAATGATGATGTAAAAGGTGTTCCCGGCCTTGGTCTGGACGGTGATGAACTGCTTGTCTCCGGCGGCCTCCCCCTGGATGTCGTCCACAAGGGTCAAATTGCCCTCCGGGGTAAGGGGCTCCGCGCCCCCGGTCACAGGGGCATCATCCTCCGGGGTATCCGTTTCCTGGACCGTCCCGGCGGTCTCCGCTGTCTCCGGGTCGTCGGCATAGGCAAAGGCAGCGGGGGTCAGGGCGGCGCAGCACAGCATTACCGCCAGCAGGCCGGTGAGCAGGCGCATTTTTCTCTTAATCATGTTCAGGTTCCTCCTCTCCGACAGCCAGCACTGGCAGCGGGCCGGATTGGCGGGCGGCCTCCATCAGAGCGGCCAGCTGGTCCGGGGTCATACCCACCCGGCGGACCATACCCACAATGTCCAGGTTCTCCAGCTCCGTCACCTGTTTGTCAATTTCCTCGTTGCGGGCGGTGAGCTTGGCGATCTTCTCGTCGTTTTTCTCACGCTCCGCCAGCAGTTTTGTAATTTTCGGATTCAATGAAAACACTCCTCTCAGGGCAGGCGGCCATAGCAGTATAGGTGCTCCTGCCAGTAGCTCGTATTCAGATTTGCATAGGAGATGGGGGACCCACAGTGGATCATCATGCCGTTGCCTACATAGATGCCACAGTGGGAGACCCCCGGCGTGTCATAGGTGCCCTTGAAAAACACCAGGTCTCCCGGCTTGGCGTTGGCGGCGGTGACAGGGGTGCAGAGGTTGCACAGGCCCTGGGCCCCCAGGCGGCCCACGTCCCAGCCGGAGTGATTGATGACCCAGCTGACAAAGCCGGAGCAGTCGAAGGAGGTGGACGGGTTGGACCCACCCCACACATAGGGAAAGCCCAGGTACTTTTCCGCCTCGGCCAGCATAGCGGCAAACTGTTCATCCTCTAATGCCTCCGGGGGTACGTCGTAGTCCAGGTAGTCCTCCACCACTGACGCGCCGGGGTATTGATCCTGGGGAAACAGGTCCGGGCGGTTGCCCAGGGTGGCCATGTAGGTGGCGTACATACTCAGCCGGTCCTCGTCCAGCAGGTACACCGGAAGGTGGGACAGGTCTGTGACCTCCAGCGTCACATAGCAGATGTAGTAGTCGTAAGCCACCTGGACCGTGTGGGAATTGCCCTCGCTGTCCGTCCGGGTCTCCGTGCGGTAGCGGGTCTCCACCTCCACCGTCTCCGTGAGCACATACTGGCGGTCGAACAGCATTTCCAGAGTGGGTTGCACTTGCTCCAGCGTCCACTCCCCCTGGTGGTAAGCGGTGAGCAGGGAGATGAGCACATAGGGGTCGTGGCCGATCTCCCCCAGGTCAAAGTGGTACTCGTCATAGGAGTGGTTTGCCTCGTAGTTGTCCAAATAGGCTTGCAGATCCGCTTCCATCCCGGCGTAGGCGGCCTCGGCCCCCAGCATGGCCTCGTCGGTGGAGGGATAGGTGGAACCGGCGACGCCACCGCCGACACCGGAGAAAAACACGGAGCAGGAGGACAGACAGTTGAGGAAAAAGGCAACGGCCAGCAGCAGGCCGCCAGCGACCAGGAAGCCCTTCTTGTGCCGCCGCACAAAATCCGCCGTCTGCTTGCTCTTTTTGGCCGCCGCCTTGGCGGAATGGGTGGCCTGGGCGGCGGCCTGTCCTGTGGCAGCCCCGGCCTGACCGGCCCGCCGAGCGGCGGCATACTGCTGTTTGATAGCCTGTTTCTGCCGCCAGCGGGAGACGGGATTGCTGGCAAGTTGGGGATTCTCCCGCAGGCTCTTTTGGTACAGGGCGTTGACATTGGCCTTTTCCAGCTTCCGCTCCGCCGCTGCGGCCTTCCGGTAAGGGCGCAGCTTGTGGCTGTGATACCCTTCCCGGACCAGCCGCCCGGCGGTCTCTGCCGCCTGTTCCGACTTGTGGGCGGTCTCCACCCCTACGTTGTCCTCCTGGACCTCGTTGATCTCCCGGTGGACAGCCCCCAGCACGGTATCGGCGGGGGCGTCCCGAAGGGTATGGGTCAGCTTGGAGGGGGGCTTCTTTTTGTCCTCAAAGCGGAGGTGTACCGTCACCGCTCCTGTGTCCGGGTCAACAGCCAGCTCCTTGACCGTTTTCTTGGGGATGGCGGCCTGGGCCTTGTCCGCCCTGGCTGCTGCCCTGTCTGCCCGGCGGATGGGTTTCTCCAGCACCGGGTCCTCCCGTTCCTCTTTTGTGAAACGCAGGCGCGGCTCTTTTCTCACCCGGACACCTCCTGGGGCTTGGTGGTCATAATCCCATAGAGCTCTGTGTCCTTGGGGAAGCGGTCCACGAAGGGCAGAATCACGTTGCCGTAGAATAGCAGCCCCTCACCCTCGCTGGAATGGGTCACATAGGAGAGCTGGTGGGGGCTGATGTTGAGCTGCTTGGCTAAAATCTGCCGGTCCCCCGCCGCCTGATTGAGCATATAGATGAAGTCCGAGTTCTCGAAGATGTTCTCGATCTCGCGGGAGGCCAGCAGATCCTTGATATTCTGCGTGATCCCGGTGGGGATGCCGCCCCATTTGCGAAATCGCTTCCAGATTTCCACGCTCCAGCTTGCCAGCTCCCCCTTGAGCAGCAGGTGGAACTCGTCTACATAGTAGCGGGTGGTCTTTCCCGCCGCCCGGTTGACTGTGACCCGGTTCCACACCTGGTCCTGAATGACCAGCATCCCCAGCTGCTTGAGCTGCTTGCCCAGCTCCTTGATGTTGAAGCACACCAGCCGGTTGGTCAGCTCCACGTTGGTCCGGTGGTTGAACACGTTGAGGGAGCCGGTGACATACAGCTCCAGCGCCGCCGCGATGCGCTGGGCCTCCGTTTCCGGCTGGGCCAGCAGCTCGTCGTAGAGGTCCTGGAGAATGGGCATCCGGGTCGGGTCCGGGTCCGCCAGATAGGGGCGGTACACATTCCGCACACAGCGGTCAATGACGGTTTTCTCCACCGGCTGAAGGCCGTCCTTGCTGCCCACCACGATGTCGCAGAAGGAGAGCAGGAAGTCCACCTTGAGGGCCAGGGGGTTGTCGTCGTCCGAGTAGTTGAGGTTGATGTCCATGGGGTTGACGTACTGGGTGCTGGTGGGGGAGATTTTCACCACCTGCCCGCCCAGGCGCTTGACCAGGGGGGCGTACTCGTCCTCCGGGTCGCAGATCAGCACGTCGTCCTCCGTTACCAGGAACACGTTGGTAATCTCCCGCTTGGCGGAGAAGGACTTGCCGCTGTTGTGGACGACAAGGCCGTTTTCCAGGACAAAGTTCAGATACCGGGGCACGGACAGGTCATAGACCGGGATCTTCTCCGCCAGCTTTTGGACCGATACCCGGACGACCATGTGACTTCCGCTGAGACGCTGGCCCTCCCGGATGTGCTTTGCCTCCACATATTGGCCGCCGCCGTCCATAATGAGGTGGGTGCCGGTACAGCGCAGAGCGTCCCCGTCCTCCAGATGGATGGTCCAGAGCTCATCCGTGTACTTCTCCACCCGGATGTCCCTGGCTCTGGCCGCCACAATTTGGCCGGTCTCCTCGTGATAGGCTTGCACCATGGCCGATGTGACGCCCTGTTCCACCAGCTCCGCGAAGCTGGCAACGGAGCCGTCTGCCATGCGGATACGGGTCTCCCCGGCGAAGCAGCCTGGGGTGCCGAGAATCAGGCCGTTGGGGTTTTTCAGCAGCTTCCGGTCCACCATGATAAGATTGTTGGACAGAGCGTTGATGCCGTAGTACAGCGCCTCCGGGCTGGTCTGAAACAGCTCCTGGGTGGTAAAGGGGACAAAGATGGCGGTGGAGCTGGTGGTGAGGCCCCGCTGAATTTCGATCTGGTTAAGGCCCAGGGGCAGGCAGCTCATCAGCCCCTCCTCCGGCTGGAGGTCCAGGGGAATCAGACGGCAGTTGTGCTTCTGAGCGATGGAATTGGCCTGAAACAGGTTATTGTCCAGCTGCTTCCGGCTGTCCGCCGTGTTCATCAGCAGGAATGTCACCAGGAACATCCGCTCATTCCGGCTCTGGAGGTCTTGCAGCAGCTTCTTGGCCTCCGCGCCGTAGGTAGCCAGGTCCGATGGGATGATGTCCATGTCATACCCGGAGCGCACCGCTTTTTTCTGTTCCTCGATTTTCGTGCGGTCCAGATCGGTGATCTTCCGCTTGATGGTCTTGATGGCGCTGACTTGATCCACAGACTGGATGTGCATGGACACCACAAGACTGGACTCCATATCCAGAAAATCCGCCAGAATACGGTCATTGAGCTCCGGGGCCAGGATTTGCAGGAAGGACACCGCCCCCCATTTCCGGCCCATGCGGAAGGCCCGGCTGCCGGGGAACTCCAGGGAGGACGGGGCAATGAAATCCTTGGTGCTCAGACCGGAGAGGGCCAGCCAGTCCCAGGAGAAGCGGAAGGGCTCCGGCTCATCCATGTGGAACATATCGTAGAGCAGGCGAAGCCGCTCCGCGCCGTTGAGCGGCGTAGTCGCCACCCCCAGACGTTTGAGGTTGTTGATGATGTCCGTCTCGATGCGCTCCAGCCGGGGCTTGGCCGCCCTGATACTCTCCGCCTCCACGCCGAAGGTGAGGTACTTGGTCTTGACAAGGCCGTTGTTGCCCCTGGCGAGTTGGTTCTGGAGCATGGCGGTGTACTCCGCCCGGATGCTGTCAAAGCTGTCCCCCTGGGGCGGGATTACAATGCGCTTTTCGTAGTTCTCCCTGGTGGCGGCCAGATCAAGGAAGGAGAACTGGAAGCGGATGGAGCTGTCAAAGTAGTTGAGGCAGTCCGACCACCCCTCGAAGATGGCCGTCTTGTCCTCGTTCTGACTGAGCTGGTAGTTGATGTCCTGGAACTGCACCGTCTTGGTGTAGTAGGTATCCGTGACCCGGCACACGCCGTCCGGCCACATCCGCTGATAGGGGATACTGTCCTGGGCGGACAGCTCCTTTTTATCGGTCCGGGCCGCCCTGCGGATGGCCGCGTCGATCTCCCGGCGCTGCGCCCTGGTCAGCTTCCGCCGGGGCTGGGCGTCTGCCCCGGCGGAGGTCTGCTTGCTTGCCTTGAACAATGTGATACACCTCCCGATCTAATCGGTCCTGCCGCGCAAGGACGGCATAGAAGTTGTTGGTCCGGTAAGGCCGCTTCTTGGGGCGCAGGAAGTGGAGCCGCAGGAATTGCAGCGCCACCTTCTCCATGGGCTGGCCGTTGCGCTCGTACATCGCCAGAAAAAAGAAGGCCAGCATGACCAGCACCATGAGCAGGGCGGCGGTGCTGGTGCCCAGGCCGCTCCGGCATAAAAAGAACAGCGGTACGCCGATGAGCGCGCCGCCGCCGAAGCAGATCAGCTGCCGCTTGGTCAAATTGAAAGCGACCTTGGATTTGATTTTTGTCAGGTCCTTGGGGACCGGAACATAGGCCATTTACAACACATCCTTATAAATGTAATATGGGTCCTGATTATAGCTCCTTTTCATAGCGCAGCTTCTTTTGCGGCGGGTACAAATCCACAGCCGGGCGGCGCTGGCCGGTCCAGCGTTCCCCTCCTGCCAGTCCGGCGCAGGTCCAGCCCACCGCCCGGAGACTGGTGCCGGGTTCCGTGTCCAGGGTGTAGGTGATAATCCTCTGATACCCCAGCGCCTTGGCTGCCCTGGCCGCCGCGCCGTAGAGAAAGCTGCAAGCGTTTTTCTCCCCAGTGGTACACAGGCGGTTGACCTCCAGGGTCTTGCCATCGTCCAGATACCGGCTCACGGGCCGCCTCACAATGGCGACCCCCACCAGCCGCCCGTCCTGTTCACACCCCAGGGAAAACTTGTGGCCGGTCACAGACCGGTGGTGCCGGTGGTGGGCGGCCACAAATGCGTTGGCGTCGGACAATTTGATGGAGATAAGTTTCAGCATCGTCCCTCCATCAATGGGCGTTGAAGATGGAGCGGGCCATGCTGCTGGTCTTGAACAGGGTGAAGCAGAGCAGCACCGTGTAGCCCATGCACGTCCAGATGGCGTAGATGATGTCGCCGTCCAGGGCGATGTTCTGCACCAGGGCGGCGTAGATGCCCACGCAGACAATGATAAGAAACGCCTGGAAGCCCAGGGCTAACAGGCTGCGCAGGTAATTCTGACCGATCTGTCCCCATTCGTGATTCATCATGGTAGCCATGGGGATGGGCGCAATGGACGTGACCAGATATATCTCAATCATCCTCCCGAAGGTGACGAGGAAGATGCAAATGACCAGCGCCCACATGGTAATGCCCACAAAGAGGGACTGGAACCACAGGCCGACCAGCGGCCCCAGGTCCATCTCCATCAGCCGGGTCTCCAGGTCTGCTGTAATACTGGAGATGTCGATGGCGGCGTCCCCCACAATGACCCCGGAGGCGTTCTGTACCACGCCCTGAGCCAGATCGAAAATCCCCATCACAATATCCCAGGTGTTGGTGACAATGAGGATGGCGCAGGCGCTCTTGAAGATCCACTTGAAAAAGGCCGCGCTTTCAATGTCGTGAAAATTGTTCTTGTCTACAATGAGCTGGATGAGTTCCAGCGTCATCACAAAGGCCAGAATGACCCCGGCAATGGGGACCATGACTGTCTCGGACAGACTGTGTACCATGTCAAATACGTCCCCGTTCCACGCCTGGGGGGTCAAGCCGACCTGGGTGGAAATCTCACCGACCTTCTGATTGACCGTGTTGAACATCCCGGACAGGTTGCCCATGATGCCGCCCACCAGAATCTCCTTCAGCCAGTCGGTAAGGGCTTGCACCAGGAAATCCAATCGGTGTACCTCCTCTCAGACTGTTCAGTTGGGAGAGGGCCGCGCCCGGCCCCACAGGGTCGGACGCAGCCTTGATGCGTCCCATCAGGTTGCAAACAGGCCGGAGAGCAGGGGCACCAGCACCATGCCCACGATGGCTACGCCAGCGCCGGCCATGAGCTGTTTTATCCCCAAATAGGTGTAGGAAAACGGCTCGATGGCGGGCGGCGGCGTGTCAAGAAATATCTATGGAGTTTTTAAGAACCGCCCCGGCGGGGGCAGGTCAGGCCGTGACCTGCTCCACTTCCGGGATGGGTTTGAGATTGAAATGAATTTCGATAGAAATGTGTCTTGTCTTATCGCTGTCTATACTCTCATGGACAACGATTTCTTTAATCAGGCGGTTTAAGGTGGCGGCGTCCAGTTCCGTGATGTCGGCGTATTCCTGAATGGCTTCCACCCATTGGCGGGCGTCACACGCAAGCCGGATTTCATCGGCCAGCTTTTTCCGGCCTTCCTCAACCCTTGCCTTCAACTCGGCCTGTTCCGCCTGCGTCTTTTCCATCAGCAGATTGAAGTTCGCTTCGCTGATACGTCCGGCAACCATGTCCTCATACAGCCGCAGCACCATCTTTTCCAGAACGTCAATCCGTTCCTCGTCTTTGGTAAGGGAACGCTCCAATGCTTCCCGCTGGCCTTTCTGCTCTGCTTCGCAGGTATCGGTCAGCTTCCCGGCAACGGCTTCCCCGTCCATCAGGGCGGCTCTGGCGCACTCCCGGATTTTGTTCAGTACAAGGCTGTAAAGGGTGTCGTACTCAACCCGGTGCTGGGTACAGTGCTGTTTCCCGTAGGCGTTGTAGGTCTTACAGGAATAAATCTGCTTCGGGTGCTTGTCGTTGGTGTAGCGGATCGTCAGCGACTTCCCGCACTCGCCGCACTTGATAAGCCCCGCAAACAGGCTGATTTCCCCGGTCTGGCGGGGGCGCTGCCGGGATTTCAGCTTGCGCTGCACGATGTCAAAGGTCTTGCGGTCAACAAGCGGCTCATGCTGGTTCTCCACCACAATCCAGTCCTCCGGCTTCTTCTCCCCGATGGTGCCGATTTTGAAGCGGTATTCCTTCTTCTGGGAAGCGATAGCGCCGGTGTAGACGGGGTTCATCAGGATGTCCTTAATCACGGAGAAATCCCACATATACCGCCCGTTTACCGGGTCTTTCTTTTCCCACTTGGTTGACACGTTCCGAAAGCCCCGCACCCGGTTCCAGTAGGTCGGGCATGGGATTTTTTCTTCTTCCAGCCTGCGCCGGATGTAGTTGGGGCCGTGTCCTTCCAGCGCCCACGCAAACAGACGCCGGACAATGGGGGCCGTTTCCTCATCAATCAGCAGATGGTTTTTGTCCTCCGGGTCTTTCCGATACCCGAAGGGGGCAAGGCAGCCGGTAAACTGGCCTTTCTGCGCTTTCAGCAGATAAGAGGAATGAACCTTCTTGGAAATGTCCTTGCTGTACATCTCGTTGAGGATGTTCTTGAACGGCGCAATGTCGTTGTTGTCCCGCATGGTGTCGATACCGTCATTCATGGCGATATACCGGACGCCGTGGCGGGGGAAGAAATCTTCAATCAGGAAGCCGGTCTGCAAGTAATTCCTACCCAGTCTGGATAGGTCTTTCGTGACCACAAGGTTTATCTGCCTGCGCTCGATGGCTTTCAACATCCGTTTCAGGTCGGGGCGCTCCATGTTCAGCCCCGTGTAGCCATCGTCCTGATAGACTGCAACAACCTCCCATCCCTGCTTCTCGCAGTAGGTTTCCAGCATATCCCGCTGGTTTGCAATGCTGGCGCTCTCCCCGTCAAGGTCATCGTCCTTGGAAAGCCTGCAATAGATAGCCGCCCGGAAGCTGCCCGCCAGTATTGCGTCCATGCCTGTATATTCCATTCCGTTCATCATAACCGTTTACCCGCACAATCCAGACGGAACACGGTCACTCTGAACCTTGTCTTTATTATACTCTAAATCTTGCTTTTTCGCAAGATATTCTTTATTATTTCTCTGGCTGTATTTCTGTGCAATCAGGCTCACGAAAACATCCGTAGCGTCCAGTTCGCCGTCAAATACCGTTGTGACATGGATTTCAGTTTTGCTTTTTGCCATAGGCAGTTACCTCCATAAATAAAATAAGCCAGACAGGAGAAGGTCGGCAACGAAGTCCGGCAACGGTCTTCAAAAAACCTCGAAAACAATCTCTGTCTGGCGGGTTACTGTTTATTTACTTTTTCTTTTATTTTTCTGTTGCTTTGGTTGTCAGAGGGGAGAAAAGCCCGCAGTTACGGTCTTTTTCCCGGCAACCGGCTCGGCAACGGGATAGCAACGGGGTCGGCAACCGGCTGTGATTTCTCCGGATTATTCAGAAGGGAAGTTCCATCTGCTCCGTGACTTCCACAAATCCGTCCGGCGTTTTTTCACGCCCGTTGTCAGCGCCCGTTGCCGGGGCTTCTCGTTCCCAGCCCTTTTGCCTGCCGTACCCTTCAAATATCCGGGGATTGGAGAAATACTTCCATCCCGTGATACAGTGGTTCATGATGTCGTTGACTTCCCGGATTTCCCATTGCTTCGGCTCGTCAAAGGGGTGGTTCAGGGCTTCCTTGAAAAGCTGCTTAGAGCATACGGCGCTGCCAGTGTAGCGGTCAAGGTACGCCTGTATCATCCCGGCCTTGGTGTCCTCCGGCATGAAATCCCGCTGGTGTTCTTTGAGGTACTGTATCATTTCGGGTGTAAAAGACAGCTTAAAATCGCCGCTTTTGTAGGTTGTCATGGCTTCCGCCCATACCTGTTCCAGATAGGCTCTGGAAGCGGCTTCATCGTCCAAAATGTGTACCTCGGCCTGTCCGGGGTAGACCATGACCGGCAGGAAGCGCCGGTTCCCGGAACGGTCAAGGGGCAGGAAGTCCAGCGCATTGGAAGTCCCGCCGAACACGCATTGCCGCAGCCTGTCCTCCGGGTGGGTTTCGTAGGGGATTTTATAGACCTCCTTCTGGCGGCTTAAAAATGACTTGATTTCCTCTATGCTCTTGGCGTTTGCGGTGGCAATCATCTCCGACATTTCAATTATCCAGTGGCCTTGTAGCTTGCGGTACACGTTATCATCGTCCAACTTCCGCAAATCATCGGAAAACCACTCGTCTTTTACGGCCAGCAGCCGGAAGAAGGTGGATTTCCCGGCTCCCTGACCGCCAACCAGACAGAGCATGACCTCAAACTTACAGCCGGGGCAGAATGCCCGGTGGATGGCTCCCAGCAGGAACAGCCGCAGGGAATGGTAAGTGAAGTTGTCTGTGTCGGCTCCCAGAAAGTGACGCAGGCAGTAGCGGATACGCTCTTTCCCGTCCCAGACAAGGCCGTTCAGGTAGTCCCGGATGGGATGGTAGCTGTTGGCGTCTGCGGCCAGATCAGCGGCGTCTGCTATCTTTTTCTCGCTTGTCAGGCCGTAGGTATCTTCCAGATACAGCCGGATATATTTCATGTCCGTGTCGGTCATGGCCTTGCTGCCGGTTCTGCGTTTCCTGCCGATGGGCTTTAGAAGGTCAATACGCTCGGTCAGGAGATTTTTTGCAACCGCCCCGGAAAGAATGGGGTCATACTGGAACACGGTCAGGCAGTTGTGGATACTGTTCCGCACGCCGCCTTTCTCGGTGCCCTCCAGCATGGCTTTCACTTCCTCAACGCTCCGGGGCGGGGGTGCGGCTTCGATGGTGTCCGTCACGGCCTGCCGCAGTTCTGGCGGCAAGGTCTGCCATTCTCCGCTCAAGGTTCCTCACTTCCTTTCCGTAGCTGGCAATCAGGGCAGCCCGTTCCCCTATGTCGGAGAACAGCAGCACATCCAGCAGATATTCCACATGGGATTGTTTCTGCAAGGCTTCCACGAAAAGCGGGTGCCATTCTTCCTCCGGCGTCTTTGGGGCATAGTCCCGCTTCCAGCAGCGCAGCAGATTGTGATAGTCGGACAGTACCCGGAAACAGTGGCGCTCCATGCGCTTAAATTGATGTTCCGGGCTTTCCTGACGTGGCTTCCGCTTCGGGCGGCTCCTGCTTGGCGGCTCCCTGTCCTCATAGGGGATGGAGAAGTCCTGCGCCAGCATGAGGGCGGCTTCTTTGGGGCTGACGTTTTCCAGACGGGAAACAAAGTCAATCACATCCCCGTCTGCCTGACAGCCGAAGCAATGGAAACGCCGGTCAACCTTCATGCTGGGGTTTTTATCGTCATGGAAAGGGCAGACGCACATCCCGTTTCTCCCTACCCGGATACCGTAATGCTCGGCGGCCTGCCGGGTGGAAACAGACTGCTTCACGGCTTCAAATACGTTCAATAGGCAAATCCTCCTGAAAATAGAAAAAGCGCCTGCCATTCTCACAAAGAAAAGGCAAGCGCCTGATTGGTTAAAGTTCCATATCCTGTTTTTGCTGGCGGCGGGGCTGCTGGCGTTTCTGTTCTTCCCGCTGTTTTGCGCCCTCAATCTTCCAGCTTAATTGTTCGTTGATGGACGGCTTCTTTCCCGGCTCCGGCACAACACGGCGCTGGTCGGGCGGCAGCACATGGTTTATCCAGTAGCGCACATCCCGCAGCAGCTTCATATCCGCCTGAACCGCCTGCAATCCCTCATTTTTTTTAGACAGTTCCTCGGAAAGCTGCGCCCGTTCTTTCTTTAACTCTTTCGCATCGAAGGGCAATTCCTCCTGATGGGCTTTGAAGAAACGCTTTGCGGCAAGGTAGGCGTCCAGTTCCTCCCGGTGTTCGGCGGCAAACTTCTCCTTTCGGGTTTTCCAGCCGATGGAAGCGTATTTCTTGTAAACCTCTTTGTAGGCTCCGTGGTTGGCGATATGGGAAAGGGTGGTGTCGATGGCCTTTATCCGGCGTTCCGATTTTCGGATGTCGGTTTTGGCAGAAAGTATCTCCCCGCTGACCTTATCCAGATAGGCGTCAAGGCTCTCCACGGTGGAGATCTCTTTCTGCCGCAGGAAGTCAAGGGCTTCCATGACCTTGTTGAAATCGCCAACAGTGCCTTTCAGCTTCCCCTTGGAAGTCCAGCCGGTGCGTTCCTCGCTCCGCATATCCAGATACCGGGAAAGCAGTTCGGGGATGGTCGGCTCCTTTGCCTGTTCCAGCACTTCCAGCAGCGCTGCCTTTTTCTCTTTCAGGCCGGACAGCCAGCCCTTTAAGCTGCGTACCATCTGCCGGATAGACTGCATGAGGGAATTGGCGGCTTTGATGTCCCGGTTCAGGTTGCCGATGTTGGTCTGTATGCCTTTCTTCTCCAACTGGCTGACCGCTGGCCCCATGTGGACGGTGGGGATTTTATCAATCCCCTGTCGGGCATAGGAACGAAGGTCAAGGCGCTCCGGGCTGCCGATGGCTTCCAGATAGCGGTTCGCCGTGTCAGCCCAGCCCTGCCGCCATATCTCGGCGTACTTCTGGTCGTTCCAGTCCACGGTGTCCTCCTTGTGGCTTTTCCATCTGCCGGACGCAAGCCGGATACGCTCGCCGTTCTCGTCAAGGTCATAAACCTTCCGGCTCTTTGGGAGCCACTTGCCTTGTTCGTCCATTGCCCGCATGGTAAGCAGGATGTGGGCGTGGGGATTTCCGTCCCCCTTGTCATGGATGGCAAAGTCGGCAATCATGCCCTTGGAAACAAAAAACTCCCGGCAGTAGTCCCGGATAAGGTCGGCGTACTGTGACCGGGGAAGTTCCCTCGGAATGGCAAGCACAAACCTCCGGGCAAGCTGGGAGTTCCATTGCTTCTCGATGGCTTCGGCGGCGTTCCACAAGGTATTCCGGTCTGCGTATTCCGGCGGGGCATGGGGCGGCAGCATGATTTCGGTGTGGACGATTTCGCTTTTATGGGAATAGTATTTCTGTTTCTGGTCGTATTCGGAAAACAGCCGTTCCCCGCTCTGGTAGGCGGCAGACGCAACGGCTGACTGGCGCTTGCTGCGCTGGATGATTTTCACATCAAAGTGCGGGCATGGCAAGTCACGTCCTCCTTTCTCCCGGTGTCCGGGCATAAAAAGAGCAGGGAACCTGTTTCAAGATTTCCTGCTCGGTGGTGCCGCCGGTGGGTGGCTGGTATTCAGTTTTGAAAGTTCGGATCAGGGTGGCCCGATAAATTAGGATTTTCCCTTTAAGGAATCATCTATTTTATCTATTTCTTTTGATGTTTTTTCATAATCAATCACCGTGCCTATAACAATTCCAATCAACATTCCGATACTTGCACAAATAGGAATGGCAAAAAGATTTTGCAAAAACGCCCATGCCAACACACCTATGCAACCACCAACAATAAATCCTGTTAATAAGCCAACAGTTAAGTATCTATTGTTTTTCATATTGCTATATCCCCTCCAAATTCCAATTTGTCGTTGACTTCATTATACCTCATCGTTTCAGAAAAGTATAGCGGCCTATTGTAAAACTTGCTGGACGGGAACAGCTTGCAGTGCAAGGTGTTCCCGGGCGGCAAGTACACAAAGGGGTAGCTGGCGTCAGCCAGCGCAGGGGAAGTGTAGCTTCCTCTGTGATGATTGACAGGAGCCGGAACGCTGCGGGCAATCATCCGCTTTCCGCAGGAAGCCCCCGGCAGGGCGCAACACACTACCTTCAGGTGGTGTATAGTTGCGCCCTCTTTCAGAGGGGCAGTCCACGGGCTGCGGCTCTGGAAGCAATTATGACCGTTCCCGGTCTGGCTGTTTTCTCTTGGGATGTGGCTTTTCCGCCCTCGCCTGTGCCTTGGCTTCGGCAAGCCTGCGCCGGATGGAATTGTCCCGCTTCTGGATAAACCGCTGCTTCGTATCAGCGATAAAGCGGCGGCACTCCGGCTCCGGGATGGCGTCCAGCTTTCGGATGGTATTCTCCACAATCTCCCTTGTCTGCCGGTCACGGATAACCGGCACGATTTCTTTCAGCCCCGCAAGAGTTTCTTCCTTCGTACCGGCGGCGTACTGATAGACCATAGCCAACTCGTCTTTTGAAAAATCCATCTTCATTCTGCGCCCTCCTTCTCTGTGCCGTTTCCGGCGAACACTTTTTCCATAAGCTGCCGGGTGCTGTCCTTCCGGAACAGCAGCTTCAAGAACAAACTGACCTGTTCATCCGTGATGGCTTCCGGGTGGGGAAGGTAGCTTTCCAGCATGGCGGCTCTGGTGCAAAGCCGGTGCGTCCGTTCCTTCCGGGTCAGCGCCTTAGCCTGATGGGTCAGACGCTTTTCCTCCTGTTGCGCCCAGCGCAGCTTCTTTTCCGTTTTCTCTATCTCCTGATTGAGTTTTTCCAGCTTTTCATTCATCGGCGGCTGGCCTCCTTCTTCGGAATGAGTACATATATTTTGTTGGGTTCCCCGAAGCCCTGACGCACTCGCAGTATCAGTCCGGCGTCCTCCAATTCATTCAGGGAACGCTTCACGGTCATGGTGCTGCGGGCAAGTGCCGCCGCCAGTTCCACGATAGGGAAATGGATAAACAAAATCCCGTTGGCGTCCTCTATACCTGACAAGAAAACAATATCCAACATCCGGGCGTACATGACCTTTGCGGTGCTGCTGATCGGGAGCCGCAGCATGGCTCTCGGCAGCGGCATACAGGGCGGTAGGGCGGTGTCTGCGGTCATAAATTCAACTTCCATTCAATCGGTGTCCTCCTTTACTTTTCGTTTTGAGCGTTTGGAAAGATAATAGGGGCAGTCCACAATGACCGCCCGGAAACTCTGCTTGCAAGTGCGCTGGCATTTCCGGCAAAGGTCGTTGTACGTTACCCGCCCCCGTTCATTGAGGAAGAAAGACAGTTCCAGCTTCCTCTTTTTCGGCATTCTCGGCATGGTGCCTCCTTAAACAAAAATCCGCCCATTTCAGCCGTAACAGCCGCAATAGACGGATAGCAGATTTTAGTGTCGTGTTTCGGGGCGATTTTCAAGGAAAAAGCGGCCATAGAGCCGCCCGGAAATCCCCCGTAGTATTATGGATAGGGTAGACTATGCCCTATCGGATTGTTGTGTTTCGGTATCAATTCGGTGTTCATTTTCGCCGGTTCTCCCTGATGTCGTTCCTGCCCCTGGCTCTCACAACGGCGTTTCGCTCCCTTTGGTACGCTCGTTGCGGTCATGGTTCCTCCATTTCCCTGCCGCAAGTCGTTGCGCTACATCGCCGGGGAGCATATCCCATACAGGCCGGTCATTCGATTGGAATAATCCATCGATGAACTAAGCCCATTATGGCACATTTTTGAGCCTTCTCCCGTATATCCACAAAGTAGGAAAACCGCCCCAAAATCGAAAATTTCCACGATTGCGGAACGGGTATGGTATAATGAAATTGACGGCGGCAGCCAGCCGCAGGAAGGAGCGATGTATCTATGAAAACCCGCATTTCCGTACAGGAACGCCTGAAAGATTTACGGGTGGAACAGGGCTTAAATCTGGAAGAATTGGCGCAGAAAACCGGCATTTCAAAATCAGCCCTCGGCAGCTATGAAAACGACAACGATGAATACAAGGAAATCAATCACGGCAGCCTGTTGAAGCTGGCAGACTTCTATCAGGTGTCCGTTGACTATCTGCTCGGCCTTACCAACAATCGGAAATATGAAAACACGCCGATAGAAGAATTACATTTGAGTGATGAAGTCGTGTGATTTTATACATAGCTGAATCAAAATCCTTTATAAATGATTCATCTCCATGGCAATTTAAAAATTTCCCTGCTGTAATCAATGCACCCACTTCCGCCGCTGTAAACATTACCGGCGGAAGTAGGAAGCCCTCTACAAGAAAATATCCTTTTCCGGCCTCAGATCCAATTGGTATTCCGGCTTCTTCAAGTGTCCGGATATCTCTGTAAACTGTCCTTAAGCTTATATTAAATCGCTGTGCAATTTCTTTGGCAGGAATTATTTTTTTTGATTGCAGCTGAATAAGAATAGAGGTTACTCTGTTAATCCTGTTCAAATTTTATTCCTCCTCTGTGACTTCCATAAAAAGTATATCCTATGCGTTCTTAAGCTAGCTGCTGTTAGTGCTTCTCATTGCACCCTGGTTATAAAAGCCATACTCACAAACCTCTTCACCAAAACTCTTTACATCTCTAATATAGAACTCTATCTAGCGAACTTTTAGAAAAGATATAAAACATCAGAGTATGGACAGTTGCGGATGTACTTCAGAAAAGATTAGATGTCTAAAAAGCTTGTAGTTAAAGCTTTTTAGACATCTAAATCTAGGTACTAAAACAATTCATCCAGTAAAATATAATATTTTATTTTCTCCCAATCAGGCTTGATCCCCAGTAAGTCAAAAAATAGCTCGACATACTGTTCTTCCCCGATATCCTCCCTGATCGACCGGACGCAGAAGGCAATGTCATACCACTTGTCCGCCCTGCCGCTTCTCCCAAGATCAATAAAGCCACTTACTTTGCCATCTTTCACAAAGATGTTGCTGTCTCCCAGGTCGCCGTGGGAAAAGACAAGTTCCTCTTCGGGCTTTTCCGTCTTTAAAAAATCATACAGCTCGCGCGGATCTTTAAATGGAGTGTCTTCTTCCCAGTTTTCGCAATCCACATCGGCCAGATCGTTATTCAGTAAGTAATCCAATTCGGCTAAGCGGCTGTCTAAGCTATTCGTATAGGGACAATCCGATATGTCGATGGAGTGAAAGAGCCTGATGCACTCCGCATACAGCTCGATAATCTTTTCAGGGCTTTGTTCATCTTCATACTCTTCCGAGCAAAGGACGCCATCGGCCTCACTCATGAGCAGATTGCTCCAGCCATCATGCCGTTCAAAGTGCAGGACCTTTGGAACAGGCAGCTTTCCTTCCAGCCATAGCATCATGTCCTTTTCCCGTTCCACATCATAGGTGGTCCCTTTATACCGGCTGTCCGTCATTTTTAAATATAGGTTTTCATTTTCTCCCACCAGCTTATATACCTTAGCAGGAGACATTCCTTCCGTATCTTTTACGCAGCGGTATTTTTCGATCAGTTTTTTCAATTCCGGTGATATTCTCATTTTAGCCATTTATTATTTCCTTCCTCTTTTCTACAGTATTTAAAGATACCCCAAGAAGCTAATTATAACAAGACGAACTCCAATTCACTGTTCCTTGCATTCTAAAACCTTAAATACCAGAAAACAGCTTTTTCAAAGTTGTTTTCAAAGTTGGCGTATAACATAGTATCGACGGAGCCGATTTTGAAACCACAATTATGATAGAATTTACAAGCTATAAGGTTATTGTCCTGGGTTTCAAGCATTAGTCCATGCAAGTTTTTATGCTTTGCCCATTCTATAGATATATTGATAAGCGCGCTGCCT
>NZ_BAAGGY010000023.1:0-49133 GCF_054658635.1 Agathobaculum sp. TL06 | reverse complement strand
AGCAAGAGGACCCATAGAAACACAACCTTTCGTGACAACCATTATAACATACCACACGATATGTCAAAATAGGGTAAGAACAATTTCTATTTGTTATCTGAAAATATACACGAAATGTCGCAAGCCCGCTTTTTCTTCATTTCCGGATCTTCATCGAGAATCTGCATTAACTGATCCTGACAGTCTTCGGCAAAAGAGCTTCCATAGAATTCTTTTGAGTTTTTTCAGCTAGTACTCGCCGCCACTTTCCAGCAGCTTCTATGTCGCGCTGAAATGTCAAATCTCATGGAAAATCAGCGGCGGCAGATTCATTTCTGTCCGCTTCTGCCACTTCTTAACCCATTTTTCACATAGCTTCAATTCCACTGAGAAACTGTCCTCAAGAGAGAATGTCAGATTAAAATCTGTGTATTCATCTCCCGCAAACGCTTTCTGCTTGGCGACCGCCGCCTTTTGAAGCATCAACGCCTCCCCAGAGTGCACGCGAAAGAAGCGCTGGCGCAGATCGGAAACAGAATTGCGATGCCGACGAACAGATATCCAGGGACCTATAAGGCTGTTTCATCACAGGAGACGTAACTATCTCCCAAGGCTACCTATTCGCTGGGGGACGGCTTTGGTGTGTGGCGTTCCCCATGCCGTACAAGTCCCTAGAAATGACAAGTTTTTCCTGACAATTAAGGCAACTGCCAATTGCTTTAATAAGGCTTGTAACACAAGCAAGAAAAGACGAGTCAGCAAAAATCGTATCCTTCGCAGCGGAGAAAGCCACCATAAGGATGGACGGTATGCCTTCAAACACACCGAACAATTTATTTATAGCTGGAAACCGTAAAAGACAGATGTGGACCAGAGGTGAAATGGGATAGTTTTTCCCTACGTGAAAAAGAAAAGCAACTTTTAATCGCTCCGATTGGTTTTCTATAGCTGTTTTCCATATGCTGTGGTACAATAAAGCCAACGTCACCTGCGGGAGGAAAAGGCAGTGAAAAAACGGCTGATATTAATGGCGATCGAACGCCACGCAATGGATAATTACATGAAAACACTGCGGGAATTCTTTCAGGACACGCTGGAACTGATCGGATACTATGCCAATGGGCAGGAGCTTCCGGCGCGTCTGGACTGTGACCTTGTGCTTTACACCTCGCAGGAACTGGTGCCGATCATTCGCCCGCGCATTACAGAAACAACCAACCTCCTGCTTCTGCGCCGTGTGCTGGTGCGCCGTGAACTGCAAAAGCTTTCTAACTGTCCGCCTGGGACGAGCGCGGTCCTGTTCGACTATACAGAGGAGACCGCCAAGTACATGATCTCACAGATTTTAGACTGCGGATATAAGCATATCAGTTTTACCCCCCTTGGCCGAGACAGCACATCCGAGACGCGGCAGAGGGCTCTCAATGGGCAGAACAGTTTGCTGGTCATTGTTGGCTTGGGCGACCTTGTCACCGCTTCTCTCCCTGAGACCATCGACTTGGGCTGGGCTGCAATCGATCCGAACGAACTGCTCGAGATCGCGATTCTGCTGCGTTGCTTCAATGATCAGATGGAACAACGGCTGTTGCAATACATCCAGTTCACCTCTAATGCCAATCACGGCATCCTCTACTTCCTGCGCACTATCATGGAATCCCAGAGTCGCTATCAGACCGTCGTCGAACTGCTGGAAGATGGTATACTCGTTTACCGAAAGGACGGCTATATCACACATTGCAACGGTGCATTTGCCAGCGCCCTTCATTTAAAGGAAAGCGATGTGGCTGGCGCAAACCTGCACAGCCTGCCGCTCCCCAAGGCCATGCGTGATATCCTGCTTGCCCTTCGGCCGATGGAGGATAAATGGGTCCCCGGCGGCGCCCCTCGGACGAGTTTCACGCTTTCGATATATGAGGTTGGCGTACTTTCCAAGGTCGTCGATTATGTAGCGGTCATCCGCAGCTCCGACCGTGTGCAGAGACGCAGCTCTCAGATCCGTCTGCATTTGAAATCGCAGGGCTTCCGTGCCAAATATACCTTCGACCACATTTTGGGCAACTCACCCGCAATCCTTTCCTGCCGCCATATCGCGGAGCATATCGCCCGCGCGGACGGTCCTGTGCTGATCACAGGCGAAACCGGCACCGGCAAAGAGCTTTTTGCGCAGGCGATACACAACGCTTCCGCGCGCAGCAGAATGCCGTTTGTTGCGCTCAACTGCGCCGCCCTCACGCCTACACTGCTGGAAAGCGAACTGTTCGGCTATGAAGCAGGCGCTTTCACCGGTTCCAAGTCCGAAGGGCATATCGGGCTGTTCGAGTGCGCACACGAGGGGACGATCTTCCTTGACGAGATCGGCGAAATGTCGATGGAACTGCAGGCCAAGCTGCTGCGCGTGCTTGAGGAGCATGAGATACGGCCGGTCGGCAGTCACCGCATCGTGCCGGTCAATGTGCGTATCATTGCGGCGACCAATCAGGACCTTTACCAACTGATGGAAGAGAAGCATTTCCGCGCCGACCTGTTCTATCGACTGAGCCTGTTTCCATTACAGCTGCCTCCCTTACGCGATCGTCCGGAGGACATCCCGCTTCTGGCGCGGGCCTTTTTGGAGCGTATCCGCGGCGGCGTAACCATAACCGACCGGCTGCTGCAAACGCTTATGGGATTGGAATGGCGTGGTAATATCCGTGAGCTGCGTAATTATATCCAGTACATGGAAAGCACGGGCAGCGATGTGCTCGACCTCGACGCGCTGCCGCCGCAAGCACGTATACCGTCAACCGCCGCGCAACGGACCCCCTTTTGCAATACTCCCTCATTGCTTCCCTCCGCGACCCGACAAGAGCAAAGGCTGATGCGCGCGGTGCTGAAAGCGCTGCTTGGCGAAACCATGAGCCGCAGTTCACTAACATACGCTCTGGAAAGACAGGGGTATTCTGTCAGTGAGTATCGGGTGCGCCAAGTGCTTGAACGTCTACGGGCGTACGGCTTGCTGACCTATGGCGCAGGCAGAGGCGGTATCCGCTTGACACAGAAAGGCCTGCTATCGGCATCCAGTCTGCTGACAGCAGAATAATCACAAAACTGGCGTTTTATTGGATGAAAATATGCATCCAATAAAACGCCAGTTTTCTTTTTTGTCATCATTTTCCCATAAATTGTAATACAGGCAAGGGAAGCCCTTAAAGAGTTTTTGTCAAAATTATAAAAATTAGATAAAGTATTTTACTTTGAAAATCACATTTTTTAATTATTTTGACCAAAAACCAGCTTTTTTGTCGATTCCTCACAAATTTGCACACAAAAAATTGTCCGACTCAAAAAGCAGTTTGGTATGAAAACTTGCTTTAATCATTTATATAAAAGCAATATCACGATTGCTTTTATATGTGCAAGAAAGGAGTTCGCAAGCATGAAAATTCTTCTGAAAAACGGCCAAGCTTGGCTCAACCACACTTGGCAGGCCGCCGATCTGCTGGTAGAAGGCGACCGTATCGCCGCAATCGAGACGGACATCGCGCAGCAGGCCGATCAAGTGATCGACGCCGCAGGCAAATACATCCTGCCCGGTATTATCGACTGCCACGTCCACCTCAGCATGAACGGCGGCCCGCACCCGATGGCCGACTTGGGTAAATGCCGTGAGGCTGAGGCCGTCCTGGTCGCCATGGAGAGCGCCGAAGAACTGGTGCGTTCCGGCATTACGACCGCGCGCGACTGCGGCGGCATTGACCGTGAGACCGTCCTCGTCCGCGATGCGATCAAAGCAGGCCGCATCCAGGGTCCACGCGTGGTAGCCTGTGTCGGCGCAATCCGTATAATCGGAGGCCATTTCTACGGCACCGAGATCGCCGGTGCGGATGAAGCACGCCGTGCCGCGCGCGATTATATCCGTAAGGGCGCGCAGTATATCAAGCTGATGGCGACTGCCGGCCTGGGCAAAATCGGCGAGCAGCCCGGCGTTGCCGAGCTGGATGTGGACGAGATGGCCGCAGCCATCCATGAAGGGCAAAAGCACGGCATGGCGTCGGCTGCGCATTGCCACAGCAAAGAGGGCATGATGAACGCGCTCGCCGCCGGCGTTACGACACTGGAGCACTGTACTTTCCTCGACGAGGAGGTTGTCGATAAGATTATCGAACAGGACGTTTTCATGGTGCCGACTTTCTCTCCTTACTGCCAGATGACCCGTTACGGCAAGGAACGCGGCGTTTCGCCTTACATGTGCCAAATGTCCCGTGAGATCTGCGAATACAAAAACAAAACTTTCCCGCTGGCATACCAGAAAGGCGTCAAGATCGCCTTTGGCCGAGACGCAGGCGCGCCGCTCGTCCGCCATGGCGAGTATTACATCGAGATGCTCGACATGGAAGCCGCCGGTATGTGCCGCACCGATATCATCATCAGCGCAACCGAAACCGCTGCGCAGGCCCTGCAGCTCGAAAACGAAACCGGCAGCCTGACTGTCGGCAAATGCGCCGATATCCTGATGCTTGATGCCAACCCGCTCGACGACCTGCGCAATTTCCGCAAGGTCAGTACCGTCATCGCTGCGGGCCGCATCGTGCGCTGAACAGACCACTCCCAAGCATCACTTATTATCATAAAAAGAAACGGACAGAAAGGTGTATTATTATGATGGATCCCAAAACCAATCCTGAATGTCAGGAATATTTCGATAAACTCAGCCTCGACAGCGAGATCACGCCTGAGATTTACCGTAACGCCATCGTTTCCGCGCAGAAAGGCCGCGCGATGATCAGCTATCTGGTCTGGAAAAAGATGAAAGAAATGTATCCCGAAATCGACGCGGACGCCGTCATGATCGCCACCTACCGCGAGTTCGGCATCATCAACGGCAAAAAGTGGGGCGAGATCACTAGCGCGAAGCAGTCGCTGCTGGCACAGTCCTCCAAGTCGGGCTATCTGGTATTCCAGCAGGAGCTCCAGGCGTATTCCGACGATTACGCGCAGAAAGACTTCCATTACTGCCCGCATATCGAGGCGGCCAAGGAGTTGGGCGCAACACCGGAGGAGATCAAGTTCTTCTGTCAGGAGATCCTGTCTGCAGGCGATTACGGCAATATGGAGCCTCACCCCTGCGTCAAGCTGGAATTTAAGAAGCAGATCGGCGCGGGCGACGATCGCTGCGAATACTGCGTGACCAAAATCAAGTGATTTTACCGCATTTGCGGCAATGTTTATAGGGAGTAAAGAATAAAAAGGAGGTACTGCTTTATGAAAAAATCCCAGAAGGTCTCATTGATCGCATCCTTTGCTTATGTGATCGTAGCGACTGTCCTGATCCTTCTGGTCACGCCAACGCTTGGCTGGAAGATCGGCTCGATCCCGGGCATGACTTATGTGGTCATGGCGGCATCGCTGCTATGTCCCATCGTCTGCTACATCATTGTCCCCCGGGTAGAGAAGATGGAAGAAGAAGAAAACCGTGCAGAAGGCAAGAAAGGGGAATGAGCCATGCAGGGCATCCGCGTTATAGAATTAGTTGAGATCGTTATTTATTTGATCGTCTGTATCGGCATCGGCGTTTACTACGGCAAAAAAGCGCACTCCTCCGAGGAGGAATACTGGGTTGCCAGCCGTTTCCTGAACGGTACATGGGGCGCTTTCGCGGTATATGCGGTCGTTGGCTCGGCCTCCACCATCATGGGCTCGGCCGGCATCGCATATAAGGCCGGCCTGCCCGCGGTCATGTGTGTAGCGCTCGGCTTCTCGTTACAGTTCCCGCTGATTGCGCACATCACCGCCGGCCCGCTGCTGGAAAAGAACATCTGCACGCTGGGCGACTTCTTTCAGGACCGCATTGGCGGCCGCCACGTCCGCTGGCTGTACGCCATCCTGTCCCTGATTTTCATGGCGGCGTATGTCGTCCCGAACATGAAGGCTTCCTCTATCGTCGGCCAGTACCTGATGGGCGATAACTTCAGCTATTCGCAGGTCGCTATCGTTATGGGTATCGTATTGGTCATTTATGCCTCTGTCGGCGGCATGTGGGCCGTGACGGTCACCGATATCATCCAGGGCGTTGTCATGATGATCGGTGTTGTCGGCCTTGCGCTTGCGATCCTGCTGAACTGCGGCGAATTCGGCGGCATTGCCGGTCTGCTGGAAGCCGCGGCAGCAGCCCGCCCGGCGATCGCACAGATGGGCTACGTCCCGATCGCCGCACTGGGTCTTGCCATGATCTGGGGACTATGGGGCTTGGTCGCTCCCATGACCGTTATGCGCGTGCTGACCATGCGGAACGGCAAATCCGCACGCCGCTCGCTTATTCTCGGCTCAATCTTCGCAGCCGTTACCGTTATCGTGGCGGGCTTTGTCGCTGCGGTCGCCGCGACCATCGATCCCGATCTTGCCAATGCTGATATGTCTTATATTGTCACCATGGAAAAATATTTCTCGCCGGTCATCGCGGGCTTCTTTGTCGCCGCAATCTTCGCCGCGATCATGTCCTCGGTCGACAGCTTCCTGCTGTCCGCATCGTCCTCGGTGGCGCGTGATATTTACAAGTTCCTGATCAATCCGCAGGCCTCCGAGCAGACGATCATCCGTCTCGGCACGATCTCTCTGATCATCATCGGCCTTATTACAACCGGCATCTCCTGCTTTGATCTGCCACTCATCTCGGTGCTGGCAGGATGGGCGGCGGGCGCGCTGATCTCCGCGTTCTGCTCACCCTTGGTCATCGGCCTGTACTGGAAAGGCATCTCCCGCAACGGCGTGTTCTGGAGCATGCTGATCGGCGCGGTCGGTTACATTTTCCTCAACCTCTGGCCGGCGTTCCCGTCCATGGGCGAGGTTATCGTGATGGTGCCGCTCACCGCAGTTATCTGCTATGTGGTTTCCAAGCTCTCCCCGGATAAGGAGAAGAAATAAATTTTACCTGAATGCCGCCGCGTCCCATGCGGATGTACCCAGGAAACCAACAGAATCATATCGGAGGGCCGCCTGCCCCTCAAGGCGGGCGGCCTTTCCTATCGTCATGGAGGATTACAGGATGAAGATCAAGGTGGCCCTCAACAAAAAACTGATCGGGCAGGAGCGCGCCGAACGAACCGCATCCAAACGCGCGCGGCGTAAGGGCAGAAGCATCTCCTCACAGCCCACAGTAGCGTTGTGCTATAAACGGCTTTACTTCAACAAACTGCTCGGTCTGGCCGCGCGCCCGCCATTCCAGCCTAAGAAGATCAACTATACGCTGTTTTATGACCCCGTTATGGGGCAAGGCGGTCTGACCGACTGCATCCCTGCCTATGAGGAGCGCGAAGTGGACGAAAGTCAAATTGTCAGGGAACGGTACACACTGGATGATTACGAAATGCAAAAAGATAATATTATTGAAAAAAACATCCTGCGCAGCTATTTACTCAAGCGTCCGGAGCTGAAATACATCGGCAGAGAGGAAGTCTACCTGCCATACTGGGTGTTCACTTACGCACCGGATGTCCAGATCTTAGTGAATGCTGCGACAGGACGTATCAATATTTAAATCGCAGGAAAGAGGATACCAAGCATGGATCAAAAGCTATATGACCAGTATATCACGGTGCTCAACGAAGAGCTCGTGACCGCGTTAGGGTGTACTGAGCCCATTGCGATCGCCTATGCCAGCGCATTGGCACGGGAGCAATTGGGCTGTATGCCGGAGCAGATCACCGCATATTGCAGCGGCAACATTATCAAAAATGTCAAGGGCGTCACCGTTCCCAACTCAGGTGGACAGAAAGGCGTTGAGATCGCCGCCATCCTCGGCGCGGTGGGCGGCAGGGCGGATAAGCAGCTTGAGGTGTTGACTCCGATCACCCCCGAGCAGATTGAGCAATCCCGCGCTCTGACGGCCAAGCACCTGTGCCGGGTGGAACTGGTGGAGGGCGTCGCCAACCTGTATATCCGCATCGAGATGCGTGCGGGTTCGGATACCGCACTGGTAGAGATCGCGGACAAGCATACCAACGTCACCCGCATCTCCAAAAACGGCAAAGACCTGCTTCATAAGGATTTCCAGCTCGACGACGGCAGCGTCAGCCATAAACGCGATTTTATGACGGTGGAGGGCATTCTGGATTTTGCAGAGTCTTTGCAGGTCAAGGACGTAAAGCCGTTGCTCGACCACCAGATTGAATGCAATATGGCCATTGCCGAAGAGGGACTGACGAACGCCTATGGCGCTAATGTAGGCAAAAACATCCTCAAGTTATACGGCACAGAAGATGTAGAAACACGCGCAAAGGCTTACGCCGCCGCCGGTTCGGACGCGCGCATGAGCGGCTGCGATATGCCGGTCGTTATCAATTCGGGCAGCGGCAATCAGGGCATTACGGTAACGGTACCCGTTGTGCAATACGCGCGGGCGCTGGATACCTCCGATGAAAGGCTATATCGCGCACTGGTAATCAGCAATCTTGTTGCAGCGCACCTGAAAACCGGTATCGGCAGCCTTTCCGCCTTTTGCGGCGCGGTCAGCGCAGCGACCGGCAGCGGCGCTGCCATCACCTATCTGCGCGGCGGCTCGCGCGCCCAGATCAAACTGACCATCAGCAATACATTGGGTACCGTCTCAGGCATGGTTTGTGACGGCGCGAAATCCTCGTGCGCCGCAAAAATCGCCTCCGCGATAGATGCCGCGATCCTGGCTGACAAGATGTCCGATAACGACGACTATTTCAAGGGCGACGAAGGCATCCTCGACGATAATATCGAGAACACCATCCGCAATATCGGTCGTTTGGGGCGTAAAGGTATGCACGATACGGATACCGAAATCCTTCGGATGATGATTGGGCAATGACCCCCATGCCTATGTAAAGGTCCGCTTCGCGGCAGACCGCCGTCCCCACGGTCTGCCGCTGCCCCAGATGAGCATGTCAGGCTCCCTTGTATCCTTGGCTACGCGGAGGCTGAGCAATATCGCAGAACCGCCTTCCTGCAAATGCTCTAACAGAGATCGCTCAGACTACTATGCAGACCAATCCCGCCACTCTATTTTTAAGGCTATATATAGCCGGATGAAAACCGTACCCACCGTTCTTAGGTCGAATGTCACCATACGCAGCAGGGTAAGTACGATATTTCGCGTTCCCCTTTTTCTACCCGCGGCTCCCTTTGCGGAAAAATCATACGGCGCTCTTTGCACCCCATATGAAAAGTCCCCGCGATCAATGCTGGGCACCCGTAAGACGGCAAATCAATAACTACAACACCAAACAGCAGCTGCCGTGTGGGCATAGGTAAATAAAACACGCTGGATATGGTTGATTTTCAACCAGTCCAACGTGTTTTTTCGTTTATTTGCGTTTTTGCCCTTGCCGGCGGTCAGGTGCGGGTTGGCCTTCCTCCGCCGGCTTGCTGCGGTTTTCAGCAGCTTGGACTTTTGTAGGATGCCCGCCTGCATGACGATTTCCTCCGATGTCAGGCTGTCGTAGTCAATGCGCAGCGTAATCATTTGAACGGACAGTCGCTTTTACAGGCCTAACATCCTATGGTGTAAACGGAATTGCCTTGAGCAATCCCATTATACCATAAGGCGAACAGAAAAAGAGATTTTTATACAATGTATCGAAACGAAATCAAAGTCCTATATCGTCCAGGCGAGCATACCATGAGCGATTGGTTGAAATCCTTATCGATGCGTACGGCTGGAGAACAAGCATCCTTAACCTGTCCAGCAAGCTACGGCGAGGCCGCAGAACTAACCGATACGCTGGGTTATAAGACCGTCTGGCAGAAGCGGAAAGGTTGAAATCTGCAAACGGCATCTTTGCCCATTGATTTTCGAAAAAAGGCGACCGGACGCTTTGGACAATTGTGATGCGAGGAACTTCTTTTTCATAAATTTTAATAAATATCAGGTCAGGGACAATCGGGTTGACATTCTAATTTATTTGCCACCCATCACGCATGGACAATATCCGTGTGCTCGCTGATCTCCCTGTTAATCGTGCATAGATCGTCCAGATTCAGGTCGTGCAGATTCTCATGCCCTGTGATGCGTGCAAACATCTTCAGTTCATCCAGCGTCACCTTCAGGAAATTGCCGACGCGCTTTGCCGCAACCTCGATCTTAAGCCGCTCCCTCAGCTCTGGGTCCTGTGTCGCCACGCCGACCGGACACATGCCGGTACCGCAGATCCGGTATTGCTGGCACGCCATGGCAATGAGCGGTGCGGATGCCATCGCGACCGCGTCCGCCCCCATGGCGATCGCTTTTGCTGCGTCCGCGGATACGCGCAGGCCGCCCGTAATGACCAGGCTGATATCGGAATGGACGCTGTCCAGATACTTTCTCGCCCGCGCCAGTGCATAGATCGTCGGCACACTGGAGGCATCGCGCAGCAGCAGCGGGGAGGAACCGGTCGCACCGCCCCTGCCGTCAATGGTGATGAAGTCCGGTTCCGCATAAACGCAGAACGCCAAATCCCGCTCGATATGGCCTGCCGCGATCTTGATACCGATCGGCCGGCCGTCCGACGCGAGCCGCAGCTGGGAAACCAGCTCTTTCATATCCTCCTTTGTCCGGATGCCCGGAAAACGGGAAGGTGCAATCACATCCTGCCCGACCGGCTTGTTGCGCACTTTGGCAATCTCCGGCGTTACCTTTTCCCCGGGCAGGTGTCCGCCCATCCCCGGTTTGGTCCCCTGCCCGATCTTGATTTCGATTGCATCCACGCGGCGCAGGATCTCCGGCGTGACACTGTACATATTGGCAACGTATTCAAAGATATATCGGTCGGCCGCCTCCATTTCCTCCGGCAGGATCCCGCCTTCTCCCGAACACATTGCGCTCATCGCCATCGCGCTTCCCTTGGCCAGCGCAATTTTTGCCTCGCGCGAAAGCGCTCCGAACGACATATGCGATATGTAGACCGGATTCTGCAGCACCAGCGGCTTTTTCGCCCGAGGGCCGATAACCGTTTCCGTGCAGACGGGCGCGTCCTCCTCCAGCGGCATGGGATCAAGCTGCGCGCCTAAAAGCAGGATATCATCCCACGCGGGCATCGGCAGTTTCGTACCCATTGCGGCGGATACGGATTTCCCGCTGACCGCCATCTGATGAATCTCCTCCATATAGCGGCAGCTCGCATCCTGCCGGTAATATTCCTTGGGATAGTCCAGCTTTTTCTCTGCAGCAGGCGGCGCCTCGGTATTTTTCACTTCCTCAAACAGCGCGAACGCGGTTGCCGGCTGATGGCACACCGGACACTCGTTCAGGCTGGAAAACGGCGCCTGTTCTTTTTCTTCGTCATAAATATATCCGCAGACATTGCAGCGATACCGTGCCATAACAGTTCCTCCTCATGCTTTCTTTCTACATTTCGGGCAGATATAATGGATCATCAGGTCATAAGACAAGATCTCTCCGTCCACCTGCCGCTCCAACGCTTGCGTCAGATCCTGCAGGGTGATGTCCGCCAGCGCGCCACAGCTCCGGCAGAGCAGATGGTCGTGCCGTGTCGGACGGTCGTAGCGGTCCGGCGAATCCTCCATACAGATCCGCCGCAGCTTTCCTTCATCGGTTAACCGGTTTAGATTGTTGTAAACTGTCGCCAACACTATGCTGGGGCATGTTTTTTTCAGCTCTGCGAAAATCTCCTCCGCAGTCAAGTGCTTCTGGGAATCCAGCACCAGCTTCCTGATCATTTCCGCATATTTGGCCAATTGTGTTCCGCCCTTTCTCTGGCTTGTTCCGGACAGGCGATGCCGCCCTGTCCCATACCGCCCGTTTCCACCGCCCTCCATTTTTAGAATTATTCTAATTTCTCGCATCTATCGTATCGCTGAAGCTGCTGGTTAGTCAAGGCAAACCCGCTCCACATTTCCGGCCTTTATTCCGTCCCTCGTTATCTTCCAAACTGCGCTGCCTGCAAAAGGCCACCGCCCAATCGGGCGGTGGCCTCCTTTGCTATACGATATCACTTCTCATTACTTTCAGGCGCTTCCTGTTCCAGCGGCGCGCGCACGATCTCGCCCGCCGGCTTGTCCAACCAGTATTCCGCTTCCTTCCTCGATGGGGCTTCCTGTCCCGCATACAGACGTCCGACCAGCTCCAAGCGGCCCGGCGTGGTATCCAGCCGACGCGCCAGCGCGCAGCGCTCCTCGCTGACGGGGATCACCTCCGCGGGCGGCGGCTCCTTCCCGTCGGGACGGTCTGCGCTCAGCCGCGTTCCCATGTGCTCCTTGAGCCGCGCGGTCTTTTCCTGTGTTTTGGCCGAAACCGCGACCATGACAAAATCGCTGTCCGCTCCGGTCAGCCCTCCGGCCGCGTACATCTGGTCCATCGTGCGCTCCATCGCCAGGTCCAGATGGGAAAAGCGCGGGATCTGCTCCTGCAGCGTTTCCGTGAGCGGCGCCGCGTCCTCGCCCACCGCCCGCACCTCCAGCACCTGGTCGAAGCGGTTGAGCGTATATTCGATCGAGTCCGCCGCGTCAATGCTGACGTAGGCGTACGGCTCATACGCAGCGTAAACGCCGGTCGTCGCCATCGCGCACAGGACCGCTGCGCAGGCCGCCCAGCTCAGGGGCTTTTTCCAGCTCCTGCGCCGCCTGGAGGCCACCTCAATGACCTGGCCGACCGAACGCCCCGCCGCATCCACCCGATAAACCGCGCCATCGCTTGCCAACGCGGCCGCCCGGCGGCCCTGTATTGCAACAATCACTGCCCGCATCGCGCGATCTCCTTCCGAATGGTCTGCAGATATTCCGAAAGCACCGGATAGTCCCCCTCCAGCAGCAGCGCGGCGGCGACAATATAATTCCGGTGCCGCTCGACCAGCTTGCGGGACACGCCGCTCTGCGCGGCGAGCGCCTTGACCGGAAGCGCGTGCGCGCGCCGCAGCTCCGCGAGCAGGGCAGGCGTGCGCAGCAGCGCGGCAACCGCCGCCGCACAGCCCCTGCGCGTTTTCTCCGCGCGCGGCGAGCATTTCCCCAGATCATAAAAGCAGAACCCATAGCCGCGGAACAGGCGGTTCGCCTCCTCGATCTCCTCCGCCGCGCCGGCGGCCGCGGGCGCCGCCATTTTTTCCACCACGGCGCGCTGTACCTCCGCGTCCGGCTGCTCCGCTTCCACTGCTCCGTCAAAAATCTGCGGCGAGAGCGGAACCTCCGCGTCAAACCGGCGCGCCGCGCGGTAATGATCGGTCAGCCGCCTGTCGATCACCAGCCGCGCGTAGCTGCCGAACGAGCCGCCCGCGGCGTTATAGGTGCGCACCGCCTCATAAAACGCCATGAGCGCCACGGAATACTCGTCGTCGCTGCGCGTTACGGCAAAGCCCGCGCTTTGGGAAGCCGCCCGCAGGATAAACGGCTGGTACGCCTCGATAAACCGCTCGAGGAACGGCGTGTCCTGCTGGGCGCGCGCCACCTGCTGTACGGTCTGCATCTTCCGGCCTCCTCTCCGCCATGCTTTTAAGATAGTTCTATCATAGCGGAGCGATGTGTTAAATGTGTGTATAAGCTGTTTTGTTATCAAGAAAATTTCATTGCAGGCCGACAAGAAGCCGCAGCGCCGCCGCAGCTTTTTCCCCTATGGCCCGCACGACGCCCTGCCGCGCCGCGTCCGCGGAAAGCAGAAGTGTATCCACGCTGCCCCGCAGCCCCTCCGACACGGCGTATTTGACCATTCCGGCGCTGCCGCTGCCGGCCGCTGCCGCCAGCGCGGCGGCACTTTGCTCGGTCCGGATATCTGCGCTGCTCATGCCGCCGCCCGTGCCGAGTACCGCTTCCGCGTCCCCGACGGCCTCTCCGTCCACCAGTACCGTATAGGTCGCGCCCTCTTCAACTGCCGCGGATGAGAAGATCACACTGCTCATGCTGCCCAGGGCGGTCGCCGTATACAGGGTGTTCCCCGCCCCGTCCTGAATCGTGACGATACTGCCCTCCGTGATGCCCAGCGCGCTTTCCGGCGCCATGCCGCCGCCCATACCGTCCGGACGGGCAGGCGCGCTGCCTGCCGCGCCGTCGGGCGCATTGTCGGGCGGCTCCATCCCATCCGCCGGAGGCGTTCCTCTGTCCGCGCCGCCCGGCCGGCCGCCGGACGGGTCCGCCGCCGCGTCCGCACCATCGGGCGGGGTGCCGCCGTTCATGCCGCCGCGTCCGCCGCCCATGCCGCCGGGCCGCCCGCCGCCAAACGAGGCGGTGCTGCCGACCGCGACATAGGCCTGCGTACCCGCCGTGGGCGTCATGCCCGCGCCGAACAGTGTGCCGCCTGACAACGTGAACGTGCCGTCGCAGTCGATCGCCACATCCATGCCCGCGTCCGCGCCGTATACCTCCACCGTGCCGCCGGTCATGTTGATGTCATTGTTGGAATCCAGACCGTCCGAGCCTGCGTCGATATACAGGTCGCCGCCGTGGATATTGATGGCGAACCGGTCGCTCCGCTCGCCGATATCGCTGTTGGCCGCGTTCACCCCGTCGTCCGACGCGACGATATCGATGTCGCCGCCGTATATATCGACCGTCGTCCCCTCCAGGCCCTCGTAGCTGGCGGTGATGCGGATTTCGAGCGTCCCGTCCTCCGTGGCGGCGTCCGCTGTGCCGACGGTTAGCGCATCGTCCGCATGCACGGCGTCGTCGCCGGTCGCAAGCGTGAACGAGCCGCCGGTCACGGATACGGTGTCCGCGTGCAGCGCGTCATCCGCGCTGTCGATGGCAAAGCTGCCGCCCGTAACGGTCAATGCGCCGCCCGCTTTCATGCCCTTGCAGGAGGACGCGTCCTCCGCCAGTGCGGTTTCATGCCCGCCGTTCGCGGTGATGTCGAACGAACCGCCCGTAACGGTCAGATCCCCGTCCGCCTGAATCCCGTCCGCGGCTGAAACCAGCGTGAGCGTGCCGCCCGAGATCGTGATATCGCCCTGGGATACGGTATCCGGATCGGTTTCATCGTCCGCATCGGGCGAAGCCTTGACCGCGTCGCCGCCCGCCGTGATGGTCAGCGCGCCGCCGAGGATGGCCAGCTCGTCATCGCACGAAAGCCCGTCGTCCACCGCGTCGATGGCGAGCGTCAGCGCATCGACCGTGATCGAGGCCTCGGCCGCGCCCTTGATGCCGTTCTTATCGTTTCCCTGCACGGTCAGCGCGCCCGTGCCGCCCAGCGTGAGCGTGCCGCCGGTCTTGACCTTGATCGCGGCGCTCTCGTCATTTGCGCCCGCGCTGTCCGCGACCGTGTTTTCACTGCCCGCGGCGGCGAGCAGCGACGCCTCCGCCGCTTTGCCCACCGTGATCGGCGCGGTCGAGGCCGAGGACAGCTCCAGCCCGTTCAACACGAGCGTCACGCCCGTAACCTCCTTTTTGACCGTCACCGAGCCGTCCGCGCATGCGCCGGACAGCACATAGGTCCCCGCGTCCGTAATGGATACCGCGGTCCCGTCGATCTCATACCCGCTGTACTGGCCCGACGCGGCCGCGCCGGTATCGGAAAACGCGATCAGCGTCGCGTTTTCCTCCGTGTAGCTGACCGGCGCGGCGCAGGCCACAGTGGGGAGCAGCGACGCCGCCATACCGGCGGCGAGCAGGGCGGACAGCAGTCGTCTTTTCATAAAGGGCATCTCCTTTTTTCTCATAGTGTTTCCCGAAGCTGCGGCACCTTGCCGCACACGATATCCAAATTTCCATTGCGGCAGCGGATCGCATCGAGCAGCTCCTTTTCGATATCCGCTGATTTGAGCGTGATATGGTAGTGCAGGTTATACAGGCTGCCCATGTTGGTCGTCCGCACAGAAACCAGCTCGCAGGCGCGGGTGTATTCGGCAAACAGGTCGTCGAACAGGCCGGTGTAGTCCAGGTTCTCCGGAATGGTGATCTTCAGCTCCTTTTCCTCCGGCGGCTTTTTGCCGAAGGAGAGCAGGGAATACACGGTCAGCAGCAGGCAGACCGCGATGCCGGTCACGGCCGCAATGCCGATATAGCCCATGCCGCAGGCAAGGCCGAGGGTCATCGCCAGAAAAATACAGGTGATATCCCGCGCCGAACCGGCCGCGGAGCGGAAGCGCACCAGGCTGAACGCCCCCGACACGGCCACGCCCGCGCCGATATTGCCGTTGACCAGCAGGATGATGACCTGCACCAGCGCAGGAATCAGCGCCAGTGTGACCGCCATGGACTGCGTATAGGCGTTCCGGAACATATATACCGCGGCGACCAGCACGCCCAGCGCGAGCGCCGCCAGCAGGCAGATGGAAAACGCGGAAGCGGTGATGCCCGCCGCCAGGATTGAACCGAATAAAATCTCAGGCACAGGAAACGCCCCCTTTCCCCAGCGTCTCTTCGCGAAGCATGGTTTGGTACGCGGCACCGTATTTGGAGAAGTGCGTCGGGAAAACCCCGGCCTCGGATAAGGCGCGCGACAGCCAGAGCGGGGCCGCCTGCGGAATCTTGATCTCCATCAGGCAGGTGCCGGCGTCGAGCAGCGGACGGCCGGCCGTGCCGGCCGCCAGATCAAGGTCCTCCTCCCTCCACCGGATGCCGGAATCGAACGTGATGCGCAGCTCCGGCTGGTGCCGGTCCTGCACCGCAAAGCGGTCATAGAAAATACATACCGCCGGCCGCAGCCCCTCATAAAAGCCGCGGAACCAATCGATCTCCCGCGCGATCTGTCCGCCGGCGGGCGCCGCCCCGCCGCCCAGGTACGCGATCGCCTGTCCATACGGCATGGCGATCCGGCGCTTGTAAACAATATGGTCGTACTTCTTCTTGATTTCGACAAACGCCTCGCTGCCGGCCTCCGGCGTGCAGTAAGCGCGCAGCCGCAGCTTTTCCTTATACGGCGGCCGGTCGAGCGACCGGCGAATCAGCCGGAAATCCGGCGTATCATAGTAAATATTGCCGATCGTGGACTGCGCGAACCGGTCGGGTACCATATGGGGTGCCAGCGCGCGCGCCAGCTGGTTATACTGCCGCTGGGTGACCAGATATTTTTTCTCATAGCGTTTGAATACATCCTGATAGGCTGTCATAAAGCGTTCCTCCCTGTAGCTGTTTTTTGCTCCTGTTTACTCATGCGGCGGGGCGGCGCCTTTTTTTGGGGTCGGTCACAGAATCTTCACGCAAATCCACAAAACCTACACAAAACCGCCGATACCCGCATCCGCCGCGCTGCCTGCCCCCGCAGCGCTTTCAGTAAAGAAAATTTTTCCAGTTTCGAGGAGTGTGTTCATAAAGATGTTCACGTTCCAAGGGACCGGCGTGATGTGCAATCGGCATATCACGCCGGTTCTTTTTTGTCGATAGTGCGTGAAAGACCGATTTCCCCAATAAAATTATAGTGAATATCAATTTGCTGGGTACGGTGTCCGCTGGACTTGTCCGGGGCGTGTACTACAATCTTTTCCACAAAAGCGTGAAGCAGTTCGGGGAACAGCTTGTCCGGCACGGTGTACTTTTTCACCAGCTTCAAAAAGCTGTCCATATTTACGCCCTGTTGTTCGCAAGCCGCAACGCTCTCCCGCAGTTCTTCCACACTGGCCTGTAAACCTGCCTGCTCCCGTTCATAGTCGGCAGACATTTTGGAAAAGCGTTCATCGGTCAGCTTGCCGTTGATGTTGTCCTCATATAACCGCTTGATGATGCCGTCGATTTCTGCAATGCGCCGCTCCTGCTGTTCCAGCGTCCGCTTGGCCTGCGCCTGTTCCTGTATCTGCGCCGCCATCCGGTTGGACATGGCCTGACGGACAAAGCCCTCGGTGTCCTCACGGGCAAAAGCAATGACTTCCCGCAGGTTTTCCAGCACAAGTTGTTCCAGTACCACCGCACGGATAAAATGGGCGGTACATTCGCCCTTTTTCCGCTTGTAGGTGCCGCAGGTGTAGTTGTCCTGCTCCCGCGCCCATGATTTGGTGCGGTTGAGGTTGAGCGTGCGGCCGCAGTCGGCGCAGTATAACAGACCAGAAAACAGTCCCATATCGCCCATACGGGTCGGCCTGCGCCGGTTCTCTCGGTTCTTCTGTACGATCTCCCACGTTTCCTGCGATACCAACGCCTCATGGGTGTTCTCAAAGACCACCTGTTTTTCTTCGGGATTTTGCATCGTTTTTTTACTCTTGTAAGATTTCTTGGTGGTCTTGAAGTTTACCGTATGGCCGAGGTAATCGCGGTTGTTCAAAATGTGGACAATGGTGCTGGACAGCCAGAAGCAGGGATGCTCCGGGTCATAGCGCCGGGTGCGCCCCGTGCGCTCAAACTCCAGCGTCCCCGGCGTAATAATTTCCATTTCCCGCAAATGGTGGGCAATCTTGCCGGGACCGTTGCCCTCGGCGGCAAGCTGGAATATCAGCCGGACGACTGGAGCGGTTTCCGGGTCGGTTGTAAGGTTTCCTTCGCTGTCCCGCAGATAGCCGTAGGGTGCCTGCGTGGAGAGCCGCTTACTGCTCATGCCCTTTGCCTTGAATACGGCGCGGATCTTCTTGCTCGTATCTTTCGCATATCATTCGTTTATGATGTTTCGGAACGGGGTAAAATCGTTGTCCTCGCGCTCACTGTCCACGCCGTCATTGACGGCGATAAACCGCACGTCAAACTCCGGGAAGCGAATCTCCGTATACATCCCCACCTCAAGGTAGTTGCGCCCGAAGCGCGACATATCCTTGACAATAACCATGTTTACAAGGCCGCTTTCAATATCGGAAAGCATTTCCTGAAAGCCGGGACGGTTGAAGTTCGTACCTGAAAATCCATCGTCTTTATAGACTTTATACCGGGTGATGTCATGGTCTTTCGCATACTTTTTGAGGATTTCGATTTGATGGGCAATGCTGTTGCTGTCGCCCTCGTTATCATCGTCGCGGGAGAGACGAACATAGAGCGCCGCCCATTTCCCTGTTTCTGAATTGTTGTATGGATAGTTTTTGACAGACTGCCTTTTCATTGTAGACCTCCATTCCGGCAGTCACCACAGCAGGTCTTTTATGACGCTATTATTATACCATTTTTCGCAAAATAGTGCAAATATTCAGCGTTTTGCGCTGGTTTTCCTCTCTTTTGTTGCAATGTCGATTAAGTGGCGTACATGGTCGGCTGCGGTGCTGCCTGTCTGTTTGAAATGCGAGGTCACGATGTATGTAGTACCATCTATGGTCCTTTCTCTCTTTGGCGGCTTTGCGCGGGTATGGCCTGCCATCGGAACACCTCCCATAATGCGTCCCAAGTTGGGACTGATTTTACAATATGACCAAATCCGCTTCGGACGCCGGCATGCTCCAATGCGGATTTCATTTTTGCAAAATAGCAAGAAGCAGTTCAGGCGGCGGCTGGCATGGCCGCTCCATAGGTTTTCCCTCCCTCCATTCCCATGGCGGGGCGTCCTACGCTGTGACGCATAGCCGACACAAGTATCATTATCATCCATGCAAGGTCGCGGCCCGCAGCTTTTGCCAATCGCTGCTCCCCAGCGCGGCGTTTCCCGCTCCTGCCAATCGGCTGTCATGGCGCGCCCGCTGTCCGGCTCTCCCGCATGGGGAACGTTTTCTGGACTGCTCTATTCAGTTGTCAGGGAATTCCCTTTACTATTATTTCTGAAAAACCGAATGGGATTAGAAATTTTCGCCAAAAGAAAACAAAGATTCTAAAAACAACATTCTTTTTGAGATTGTTCTTAAAATACAAAACAGGAAAAATTATACTGAATTCATTCACCTGTTCATTGTCATGAAACAGATTTACAGCCGCACAGCTATCCGGTCGGCCGAATCAGGATAACCAATGTACAGCGCCGCCGGAGGGGCGTTGTACAAGCAAGTATGGCATTTGTGCCACAAACGCCGCTTGTCAGGGGCAGGCCCCTGAAACCCCATGCGCAAGCAGCGGGGCGTTATCCCGTGTGCGGAGGGTATCCCGCCGTCCATCCGCCGTCAAGGCCGGGCGTCTGCTGCGCAGCCGCCCGCGAGCCGCCCCTTTGATGGGGCGGGACTTGACTGCGGATTTCCGGTGGGATTAGAGGTCGCCAAGGGGATAACGCCTCACAGGGCGCGCAATGCGCGCCCTGTGTTTATGCTGGTCTCCAGACAGGACTGTACCCAAAAACGAAAACCGAATTTAATGTGTCCCAAGTTGGGACTCATTTTGAATGACGCTGCGAAAGCTGCGCTGGACTATCCGGCGCGGTTTTTCCTAGTGGCACTTATTATTCTGTGAAAGTAGGGCCGAACTTGATTTTTTCCCGATAATCTGTCAAAAGTTCCTAAAAGAAAATGCTTTACTATATTTCCAACGCTAATCAGGTCTTTTAATCTGTCCCAACTTGGGACGCATTATTTTCCCGAAACAGAGGAACTCCCGTGCGATTATCACACGGGAGTCCTTTTCAGGTGCTTACAAGTTGAAAAATGCAGGTTATGCCATGTCGCGATACAGGAAGGTCACGATTTGGGCGCGGGTGCAGGCGTTGTTCGGGCTGAACGTCGTCGCGCTGGTGCCTGCTGTAACATTCTCAGCCACTGCCCACTGGACAGCCGCAGCATAATATGCGTCAGCCGCTACGTCGGCAAACGAGCTGCTACCGGAAACGGCAGGGGAGCCGTTTGCACGATACAGGAACGTTACCGTCTGCCCGCGGGTCACGGTTGCATCCGGGCTGAACGTGGTGGCGCTGGTGCCGCTGGTGATGCCCTTTTCCACGGCCCACAGAACCGCGTCATAGTAGTAGGCATCCGGCTTCACATCGGTGAATGGATTTGTACCGCCTGCCTTGGGCGAGCCGTTCGCACGCCACAGGAAGGTGACCATCTGCGCGCGGGTGCAGGAAGCGTTCGGGCTGAAGGTGGTAGCGGTGGTGCCGCTGGTGACGCCCTCTTCGACCGCCCACTCGACCGCATCATAGTAGTAGGCGCTGGTGGATACGTCGGTGAACACCGGGGTTTCCGGGGTCTCCGGCTCGGTGGCGGCCTTCTCGAAGATGGCCTTGACCGTCACCTTGGATGCGGGCATGGTGAAGGTGTACTTGCCGTTGCCCTTGTTGGTGAGCTTCACGGTATCGCCATTCTTGTCAGTGACGGTCAGCTCGTCCAGCTCGTAACCGCTGTTCGGAGTGACGGTGATGGTGACCGTGCTGCCCTTGGAGGCGTTCTTCGGGCTGACCGATACAGAACCGTTGGACGCCGAGGACACGCTTACGGCGTAGCCGCTGCTGCTGGACGAACCGCCGCCGCCACCGCCGCCGGAAGTGGACAGGTTGACCGTGATAGTCTCTGCCTTGGTAACAGTGAATGTGCTGGTCTGGGTGCGGTAGCCGCTCTTGGAGACCGTATAGGTATAATTCTTACCGTTCTCCAGTGCATACTTGCCGCCGACTGCGCTTACTTCGTTGCCATCAGAATCCTTGACAACGATGCTGGCGTCGGACGGGGTTACGCTGAAGGTAACGATGGATGTCTGCTTGCCGGTTCCTGCCACGCTGCCGGTGCCAGAAATCGTACCGCTGTTTTCAAGCGTGCCGTTATTGGTCAGAGTAACATTTTCCGCAATCGTCAGGGTCACACCCTCAGCCACCTTCAGGGTGACGTTTGCGGGGATGCTGGCATCGCTGTCCAAGCTGGCATTCTTTACAACAGTAATAACGTTATTTGCACTGACATTATCGCTTTTCAGTGCGGTATCCAGATCTTCGTACACGGTCTGGGTGGTCTCGTTGTACGCTTCGCCCAGCTCGGAAACGTCGTCCGTGTAGTAGGTGTAGCCCTTCAGGTTATCGCCAACGCCTTTCACATCATCAAAGCTGCTGAAATTGGAGCCAGTGAGGGTAATAGTCGTGGCATTCTCAGAGCCCGCGGGCTTCTCTGTCCAGATCTTAACAGGTTCGGCCATGTTGTTGTCGGCGCCCGTCAGGGTGAACGAACCGCTGTTGTCCACATTCACCGCGCCCCAGGTGTTGCCGCTGGTGGTAAGGTTTGTGGCAGTGACCTTGCCATTGTTAACCACAACGGCAGCGGTGCCGCAGTTCTGGATTTTCACGTTTTCAAGCGTAACATTGGGCTGGCTGCTTTCATCAGCCTTCGCCCAAATGTTGATGCCATGGCGGGTGCTCTCATGGCCCACGATGGTCAGATTCTTAATGGTGACCGTTGCGCCCGCAGCCGTTACACCGAGAATATGGTTCTTCTGGGGATAATCATTGGTGGTCTGCCATCCCTCTGCCTTTGCGGTGATAGAATACCCCGCGCCGTCCAGCGTTACGCCGTCGGGGAGCGTATAGATTGCCTCAGAGGCAAGGGAATCGGCTGTATTGGAAACCTCAATATTCTTGAGCAGCGTAATGGTGCCGCCGTTGTCCTTTACAGCGTTCAGAGCCTCCGTCAGAGAACCGCTGCCGGTGCTGACAGACTCACCGTCTACCACCCAAGTGGCCTCAGCATCTGCCGCAACCTCCTGCGCAGTAAATCCGGAGAAGTGGGGCGTGGTCCAAGTCAGCTTACCACCATCCTTGTCCCAAGTGGTCTTCATCGGGCCACGCTTACCGCTGTCGGTGCAGTAGACAATAACATCGGCAGCGTTCTCCGAGGCGGAGTAAGTCACCGTAACATCAATAGTGGAGGTAGTGCTTTCGGTAAAGACATCCTCACTACCAGCCTTGGCCGTGATTTCCCAGCCAGTGACCTTGTCGCTGTCCTTCTTCACCTCGACGGAGATCTTAACAGCAGCCTTGTTCGCTGCCTCGGTCATATCCTTCCAAGCGTCGCTGGAAATGTCCAGAGTCGCTACATCGGTGACCAGGGAAACATCGTTGTTGGAGTTCTTAACAGAGGTCAAGGACTCGTTGGCGATCGAAACCGTAGCAGAGGTGACAGTTTCATTGACAACAGGATCGCTCGATCCATCTTCTTTCGTGCCTGTCGTCACGTCGATCTGGATGGTGTCGTTTTCGGTGTTGACCTCGTCGCCGTTCTGGTCATTGTTGGTATTGTAGCTGCCGCCCACGGAAGCGCTGGCATTTCCGTTCGATGCCGAGGCATCAGCCTCCATACCGCTGGTGGGAACGACCTGATAGGTACCATTCGATTCCTGCGTGGTGTAGCCAATGGCGCAGTAATCCTTCGCATTGTTGGAGAACGTGCCGCCAGTGATGGAAACAACGCCCTCCGGGCAAGAACCATCTGTCGGAAAGCTGACATTCGTAACGGGCTGAAGGCTCTCCACGGCATTCCCGTACAGCTCCGCGATTGTACCTTTAAAAGTACCGCCAGCGATATCGATCTTAGCAGCAACTGTCGGCCAAACCTGGGGATATTTCATCTGCCAAGTATATACATTCTTGGCAAAGGTGCCGCCGTTGATGGTCAGTTGACCGCCAATATTGGAATATGCAGCACTGTTAACATCGCCGTTAAAAGTACCGCTGTTGATGGTGGAAATACCCCAGTTCTGCACAGCCTGATCACTCGAGATGGTGCCGCTCTCAACAGTCAGCTTACCCAACTTATTCGCGCCAGACTCGTCCACCTTGATAGCGATGCCTTTGCCGCGGGATATGGTCAGGTTGTCACCCTTGACATGCAGCTCGCCAAGCACACAAATAGCGGTGATGGTGCCGGTCGTGTTGGTTCGACTGTCGGTAATGGCGCTGTTCGCAGTATTGCCAACCAGCTCCAACTTGGCATCAGAATTGATTTTCAACATATAGTTGTTGTTCGTTATGGTGCCGTTGCTGATCGTGTGGCCGTTCAGGTCGATGGTCAGCGTGCCGGTAATTTCCTGCATAGCCGACAACTCCACGTCTTTCAGCAGCGTGACCGTGCCGCTGTTTTCCTGCGCAGCCGAGATAGCCGCCTGCAAGGTTGTGTAAGTAGTGTCACCAACCTGCGCCACCGACTCCGTTTCGACTGTTCCTCCAACAGTATCGTCTTCATTGGTGTTGTCGTCTTCAGAAAGCAATACGGTTTCTTGACCGGTTTCTTCTGTGCCTTCGTCTGTGGCAAAAGCCGCAGGCGCCATCGTCAGCATCATGGCCATAGCCAGCAATGCGGACAATAATCGCTTTTTCATGTTTTTCCTCCTTTTTGTTTGATATAGGGAATTGCTGTCTTGTGCTTTGTTGTACAAAGACCACCCCCGTCATTTTGGGAAAGTGTACTTTTCCAGAGGAGTATTTCGGTTTGTGAATTTGCGCGGAAACCCTTGAAAAATTAAGGAATATCGAGTATGATTTTCATAGGTGCTTACCGACTAAGATTTTGGAAAAGTACACTTTCCCAAACTTTTATCCGATTTATTTAACCTCCTTTTTCAAATCGCACGGCTTTGTCATAGAACGTCCCCACCGGCATCCCGCAGGCTTTCGCCGCCAGCCGGAGAGGGATTTTCTTTTCCCGCCATGCCTTATGTACCTCGTGGAAGTTATCGGGCAGGGGCAGGGCTGGCCTGCCGAACTTCACGCCGCGCGCCTTGGCGGCGGCGATACCCTCGGCCTGCCGCTGCCGGATGTTTTCGCGTTCGTTTTCCGCGACGAAGGACAGCACCTGCAATACGATATCGCTGAGGAACGTCCCCATCAGGTCTTTGCCGCGCCGTGTGTCGAGCAGGGGCATGTCCATCACGACGATATCCACGCCCTTTTCCTTGGTCAGTATGCGCCATTGCTCCAAAATTTCCTTATAATTGCGCCCCAGACGGTCAATGCTCTTGATATAGAGCAGATCGTCTTTTTTCATGCGCCGCAACAGTTTCTTATATTGCGGCCGCTTAAAATCTTTTCCGCTCTGCTTGTCGGTGTAAATATTCCGTTCAGGGATGCAAAGCCCTTGCATGGCAACAAGCTGCCGGTCCTCGTTCTGGTCGCGACTGCTGACGCGGATATATGCGAATGGTTCTCCGATTTTGTATACCTCCTTCATATTCTGACTTCCATAGGCCGTTCCCTTGGTTGTTAGTGTATCGCATATTGGCTTCCTCTGCTTTCATGGGATTTAATACGTCCCAAGTTGGGACTGATTTCTTTCTATCTGCGTTTTGGTCGCAGGCTTGCCGGGACCAGAATAAATGCAGGGCGCGCATCGCGCGCCCTGCGGGAGTGTTATCCCCTTGGCGACCTTTAATCCCGCTGGAAATCCGCAGTCAAGGCCCGCCCCTTTGGTGGGGCGGCTCGCGGGCGGTTGCGCAGCAAACGCCCGGCCTTGACGGCGGACAGACGGCGGGATACCCTCCGCACATGGGATAACGCTCTGCTGATGCGGATGGGGTTTCAGGGGATTGTCCCTGACAAGCGGCGTTTGTGGCACAAATGCCGTACTTGCGCGGACAGCGGCGGCTGGTCAACTTCTATCGGTCTAGCCGCTATCCCACTGTCCGTCCGGCTGCAAATCCGTTTCGTGATGGATTGATAGATGGATAGATTTAATTAACTCAGTATAATTCTTATCAGTATAATTAGATTCGTTTTTTCCGCACTCTTGACTTCCTGTTTTCCGCGGTACAGAAGTATCATTTTGAGCCGTCAAGACTGCTGCGTCTGTACCGTCTTGACCTCGACTGCCGATAGGATGATTGGGCGGCTCCGGACGCTCTTGCACGGTAAACTGTTTGACATAGATTTTGGACGGTTGCCCTGTCCCTGACGAATACGTTCCATTAAGCCGACGCCTTTTTTATCATCCAACTCATTCAACAACTTTAATACCTTGTCCTTTTTGCAGTTGAGGTGTTCCGCGATATCCGTGACAGTATAATAGATAAATACACGTCCCTGTTCGTCATACCAGCCATTACGGGCGGATAAGCACATACGATCCAGCATTAAACTGTAAAGCAGCTTGGCGTCTGTGGATAGGCCGCGAAACTGAGGGGAGGTAAACAACAGACGGGGAACCCGCAGAAAGCGGAAGCTTTCGGACTGTTCTCCGTAGTAATAATCGAAATTCATTTTTTGCATAGACTTTTCCTCCTTGGTAGATAAGAAAAACGGCACTATCCAATGGATAGTGCCGTTTTCTGGCGTTTATTTCCTTGTCATAAAGATTTTTGTGCGGTGACTGCCTCTTTTTTTGCTTTTTCCACTTTCTTTGCTACTCTTTATGAGTATCGAGCTTGTTTTTGCTGATTTAACGCTTGCAACCTTTCCCCGCATTGGATATAATGAAAGCAGCTTATTTTACTAAAAGCAGGGGATCGAGATGTCAACGCTTAAAGAATTAGCTGAATACACCGGTTTTTCCATCACAACCATCTCCCGTGTGCTCAATAACGACCCGACCATGAGCGTCAGCGACGCCACCCGCGCCAAGATCCTGGAGGCCGCGGGCAAGCTGCATTACCGCTCCTCCGCCCGCCCGCGCCGGATCCGGACGGGCGCGCCCTCCTCGCTGCGCATCGCCATCGCGGAGATGCTTTCTCCGGCGGAGCAGTTAGTGGACCCTTATTACCTCTACCTCAAAAATTACGCCGAGCAGCGCTGCTGCGACTGCGGCTATTCGGTCATCCACCTGTCCGAGCAGGCCGGCGCCTACCGCGCGCCCGTCCCCACCTCGTTTGACGGCCTGCTGGCCATCGGCATTTTTTCCGAGGCGCAGATACAGAACCTGTCCGCTCTGTCGTCCAACCTTGTGTTCCTGGATTCCGCGCCGGATGAGCTGAAGTTCCCCTCGGTCGTGCTGAATTTCCAGTTAGGGGTGGAGCAGGCGCTCGATTACCTGCTCGCGCGCGGCCACCGGTATATCGGCTTCCTGGGTCCGGACCGCAAGCTCGACCAGAAGAAACGGCCCGCGCCCGAGGTGCGCCGCCAGTTTTTCATCGACTATATGACGCGCAAGGGCCTGTTCGACCCCGCGTTCCTGTTTGAAGCGAAAATGACTTCCTCGGACGCCCGCGCCGCGCTGTCCGGCCGCATCCAGTCCGGCGGCGCTTTGCCGACCGCCCTGCTGGCCGCCAACGAGGAAGCCGCGATCGGCGCGTGCGCCGCGCTGCGGGAAAACGGCCTGCACGTTCCGCGCGATATGTCCATCATCAGCTTCAACGACACACCGCTCTCCACCCTCACCGACCCGCCGCTCACCAGCGTCAGCACCCATGTCGCCGCCATGAGCGCCACGGCGGTCGACCTGCTTGCGCGCAGCCGCCGCGATGCGGACGCGCTGCCGGTAAAAATCGTTGTCCCCCCCTCGCTGATCGAGCGGGAAAGCGTATACGCCCCCATCCGCTGACCCCAGGCGGCCGGTCTACCAGACCGGCCGCTTTTTTACCCAAAACGGCCCCTGGATTTTTGTTTATATTTTTAGTAAAACAATGCTTGAAGTTTTACTAAAAATTGAGTATGCTTAAATCACCAGGATATCATCCTGAAAAATTGCGATCAAAAAGGAGATGAGCCGTATGGAAGAGCAAGCGATCCTTCTTCAGGCGATCGACAGCGGCGCGCTCGACGCCCGCCTGTCCGCTGTCTGCGGCTGCGGCAGCGAGGGGCTTGCACACAAACGCGCCCGCCTGTCCGGCCTGCTGCACAATTACGGCGCTGCTTTCGGCAAAGCGGGACGGGTCGGCCTGTTTTCCGGCCCGGGCCGCACCGAGCTGGGCGGCAACCACACCGACCACCAGCACGGCTGCGTGCTGGCCGCCGCAATCGATCTGGATGCGCTCGCCTGCGCCGGCCCCAACGACGGCATGACCGCGCGCATCCGCTCGGCGGGCTATCCCGACCTTGACATTGACCTGACCATGCTCGCGCCGCAGCCTGCGGAAGCGGGTACCTCGGCCGCGCTGGTGCGCGGAATCGCCAGCCGTTTTATTTCCCTCGGGTATCCGGTGCGCGGCTTCAACGCCTGCATCGATTCTGTTGTGCTCGGCGGTTCCGGCCTGTCCTCCTCGGCGGCGTATGAAGTGCTGATCGGCGTAATCCTCAACCATCTGTTCTGTGGGGACGCGGTCAGCCTGGTTCAGATCGCGCAGATCGGCCAGTATGCGGAAAACACGTTTTTCGGCAAGCCCTGCGGCCTGATGGACCAGCTCGCCAGCGCGGTCGGCGGCATTGTGTCCATCGATTTCCAGAACCCCGCGTCGCCCGCGGTCCGCAAGCTGGATTACGACCTGTCCTCTTCCGGCCATGCGCTCTGCATCATTGATTCCGGCGCGGACCACGCGGACCTGACCGACGAATACGCCGCGATCCCCGCGGAGATGGGCGCGGCCGCCGTGTGCTTCGGCAAGTCCGTGCTGCGCGACGTGGACTACCATGAATTCTGGAACAACCTCGCCCTTGTCCGCCGGCAGGCCGGCGACCGCGCCGCGCTGCGCGCCATGCACTTCTTTATGGATAACCTGACCGCCGTCAAGCAGGCGCAGGCGCTCGAAAGCGACGATTTCTTCCGCTTCCTCTCGCTTGTGAACCAGTCCGGCATCTCCTCCGGCCTGCTGCTGCAAAACCTCTACTGCACGGCCCGTCCGCAGGAGCAGGCGGTATGCGTCACCATCGCGCTCGCCAAGCAGCTTCTCGCTGGGGAGGGCGCGGCCCGCGTCCACGGGGGCGGCTTTGCCGGTACCGTGCAGGCCTTTGTGCCGAACGGCAGGAAGGAGCAGTTCCGCGCCGGTATGGAGGCCGTGCTGGGGAAGGGCTGCTGCCACTTCCTGCACATCCGTCCGGAGGGCGGCGCCGTGATTGCGTAACGGCGTCCTGAGCGTTCCTCATATCTAACTTACTGGGAGGGTATTTTATGTCTATTCTTGTTCTGGGCGGCGCGGGCTATATCGGCTCGCACACCGCGCGCGCGCTGGTTGAGGCCGGACGCGAGGTGGTTGTCGCGGATAACCTGGAAACCGGCTTCCGCGCCGCGGTCCCCGCAGGCGCGCGCTTTTACGAGGGCGATATCCGCGACCGCGCCTTTGTCGACCGCCTGTTTGAAAGCGAGCGGATCGAGGGCGTGATCCACTTCGCCGCCAATTCCCAGGTCGGCGAAAGCATGGCAAAGCCGCTCAAGTATTACGACAACAACCTGTGCGGCACCAAAACGCTGCTCGAAAGCATGGTCGCCCACGGCGTGCTCACCATCGTCTTTTCCTCCACCGCCGCGACCTACGGCGAGCCGGAACGCGTGCCGATTCTGGAAACCGACCGCACCGAGCCGACCAACTGCTACGGCGAGACCAAGCTCTCGATGGAAAAAATGATGAAATGGGTCTCGGCCGCGCACGGCCTGCGCTTTGTCGCGCTGCGCTACTTCAATGCCTGCGGCGCGCAGCCGGACGCTTCGATCGGCGAAGCGCACAATCCGGAAACCCATCTCCTGCCGCTCATCCTGCAGGTGCCGAACGGCCAGCGCGAGGCCATCTCGATCTTCGGCGACGATTACCCCACGCCGGACGGAACCTGCATCCGCGACTATATCCACGTCTGCGATCTCGCACAGGCGCACATCCTTGCGCTTGACTACCTGCTTGCGGGACGGGAAAACAACGTGTTCAATCTGGGCAACGGCGTCGGCTTTTCGGTCAGGGAGGTCATCGAGGAGGCCCGCCGCGTGACCGACCACCCCATCCCCGCGCGGGTGGAGGCGCGCCGCGCAGGCGACCCCGCCCAGTTGATCGCCTCGAGCGAAAAGGCCCAGGCTGTGCTCGGCTGGAAGCCGCAGTACAACGACCTGCACACCATCATCCAGACCGCATGGGATTGGCACAAGGCCCATCCGCACGGCTACGAAGCGTAAGGAGGCGCCGCTATGATCGACAACGCAGTGGCGCAGCTCGTCCGCTATGCCGAGCAGACCGGCCTGATCGCGCCCGAGGACCATGTCTGGGCGGTCAACAGCCTGCTGGAAGCACTGCGGCTGGACAGCTATGCGGAGCCCGCCCTCCCCGACACGCCCATCGACCTGCCCGCCGTGCTGGACGCGCTGCTGGACGACGCGCACGCCCGCGGCGTGCTGGAAAACAACTCCATCGTCTACCGCGACCTGTTCGATACCGCGCTGATGGGCCGCCTGACCCCGCCGCCGCGCGAGGTCGCCGCGCGCTTCCGCGCGCTGTATGCCGAAAGCCCGTCCCGCGCGACCGACTGGTATTACCAGTTCAGCCAGGACACCAATTATATCCGGCGCGACCGCATCGCAAAGGATATGCAATGGAAAGCGCCCACCGAATACGGCGAGCTGGATATCACGATCAACCTGTCCAAGCCGGAGAAGGACCCCAAGGCCATCGCCGCCGCGCGCGACCTGCCCGCCTCGGCCTATCCCAAATGCCAGCTCTGCGCGGAAAACGAGGGCTATGCGGGCCGCGTCAACCACCCCGCGCGGCAGAACCACCGGATCATCCCAATCACGATTGACGGCCAGCCGTGGTTCCTGCAGTATTCCCCCTATGTGTATTATAACGAACATTGCATCTGCCTGAACGCGGCGCATACGCCCATGAAGATCGACCGCGCCTGCTTCCGCAAGCTGCTCGACTTTGTCGGCCAGTTTCCGCACTATTTTGTCGGCTCGAACGCCGACCTGCCCATCGTGGGCGGGTCGATCCTCGCGCACGACCACTTCCAGGGCGGACGCTATGAATTCGCCATGGCCAAGGCGCCGGTCGAGACCGCGCTGGCCTTCCCCGGCTTTGACGATATCCGCGCCGGCATCGTTAAGTGGCCGATGTCTGTCATCCGTCTGACGGGCGGCGACCCCGCGCGCCTTGCCGCGCTGGCCGACCGTATTCTGGCCGCGTGGCGCGGCTACACGGACAAGGACGCAATGATCCTTGCCGAAACCGACGGCGTGCCGCACAACACGATCACCCCGATCGCGCGGCGGCGCGGCGCGGATTACGAGCTGGACCTGGTGCTGCGCAACAACCTGACCACCGCGGAGCATCCGCTCGGCCTGTACCACCCTCACGCCGAGCTGCACCACATCAAAAAGGAAAACATCGGCCTGATCGAAGTGATGGGCCTCGCCGTGCTGCCCGCGCGGCTCAAAACCGAGCTGGCGGCGCTGGGCGAAGCGCTCGCGGCGGGCCGCGACCTGCGCGCCGACCCGCTGACCGCGTCCCACGCGGACTGGGCGGAGGGCTTCGCCCCGCACTATACCATCACCGCGGACAACGCCATGCAGATCATCCAAAAGGAAGTCGGCCTGGTGTTTGCAGCCGTGCTGGAGTACGCGGGCGTGTACAAGCGCACCGCCGAGGGACGGGCCGCGTTCCTGCGGTTCGCGGAAAGTGTGAAGTGACATGGATATCCGCTGCACCCCATTCGGAACCACCCATGACGGGCGGCCGGTCGAGCGCTATACGCTGACGGACGGCGCGTTCTCGGCCGCTGTCCTGACGCTCGGCGGCATCCTGCAGTCGCTCATCGTGCCTGACCGGAACGGCGTCCCGACCGACGTTGTCCTCGGCTTCGACACGGCTGCGGACTACCAGGCGCAGGACTGCTACATCGGCGCGCTGCTCGGCCGCTGCGCCAACCGCATCGCGGAGGGGCGCGTCACCCTTGGCGGCAGGCAGTACCAGCTCGCCTGCAACGACAACGGCGTCAACCATTTGCACGGCGGCACGACCGGCTTCGACCGGCGCATCTGGCGCGCTTCCGTCCTGCCGGACGGCCTGCTGCTGCGCTATGACAGCCCCGCCGGAGAGGAAAACTATCCCGGCCGGCTGCGCGCAAGCGTCGCGTACCGTCTGTCCGGCGGCACACTGTCCATCGCATATGCGGCGGAAAGCGACGCGGACACCCTCTGCAATTTATCGAACCACAGCTATTTCAACCTGGGCGGGCATGCCTCCGGCGAGGTGGGCGCACAGACCGTTTGCGTCCACGCGGCGCGCTTCACCCCGCTCGGCGGGACCGGCGCGCCCACGGGCGAGATCGCTCCGGTCGCCGGCACCGCGCTCGACCTGCGTCAGCCCGCCCCGCTCGGCGCGGGCTGGGACAGCGCCTGCCCGCAGATCGCGCGCGCGGGCGGCTACGACCACAATTATATCATCGATGGCACGGGACTGCGGCCGTTTGCCGAGGCATACTGCCCCGCGACCGGCATCGCGCTCTCCGTGCGTTCCGATATGCCCGGCATGCAGCTTTATTCGGGCAATTACCTGCGCGCGGACCTGCCCGCCGGAAAAGGCGGCGCGCGGTACGGCCGGCGGCATGGCTTCTGCCTGGAAACCCAGTTCTGGCCGAACGCGCCCGCCCTGCCGCATTTCCCGCAGCCCGTCCTCCGCGCGGGCGGGGAATACCGGCATCTCACGCAATTCTGCTTTTCTTCCCATTGATAACGCCCTTTGTGGAAAACCGCCGGAAACAGGCTGACGCTTGCTTTCGGCGGTTTTCTATAGACAAGCGGCCGCAAACCCGCTAAACTAAAAGCAACCCGATTTACAGAAAAAGGAGGATCTGCCATGTATACTGTGATCGTCGCGGACGACGAGCCCGAGCTGCGCCGCTCGCTGGTCGAGCGCACCCCCTGGGCCGAATGCGGCTTTACCGTGGTCGGCGAAGCGGAAAACGGCATGGAGGCGCTTGAGCTGGTCGAAAAGCTCGAGCCCGACCTGCTGCTGACCGATATCCGCATGCCGTTCCTGTCCGGCATCGCGCTGGCGCGCGCGGTGCGCGAGATCCGGCCCGCCATGCACATCGCCTTTCTCAGCGGGTATGACGATTTCACCTACGCGCAGCAGGCCATCCAGTATAATATCATCAGCTACATGCTCAAGCCGATCACGCTCGAGGAGCTGAAAAAAGAGCTTTGCGTCATTAGAGAAAAGATTTCCCTGCGCTATCAGGAAATCGCGCAGGGCCGCGCCGGACAGCCGCGGCCGGCCGATTTTCTGATGCCGCTGTTTTTCGGCGCCAACCCGCCGCTGACCGACGCCGCGCTCGAGCAATACCTGCACGGGCAGGCTGTGGAGTGCGGCCTGCTCACCGCGCAGGATATCCCGCCCGGCTACGTTGTGCTTGTCACAGCGATCGCCGGACGGGACGGCGCGCCGCTCACCTCGCGCGCGCATGTGCATGCGGTCGAGCTGGTGCTGCAGAAGTATCTGCACAGCGCCTCCTGCTTTATCGGCGGCCGCGTCGTCTCGCTTGTGATGGCAAGCGAATTCGATTTGAATAAATACCTGCATATCGCGGTCAGCGAGATTGTGCAGTCGATCGAGCGCGTGATGCAGGCGCGCTGCACGGTCGGCGTCAGCCGCACGGTCGGCGCGCTGTCAGACTGCCATACGGCTTACCGCGAGGCGATCGGCGTGCTTGCCTATCCCGCCGGACTGGGGGACGGCAGCTCCCGCTTTGTCGATGACCTGGAGGCGCGCGGCTCCATCCGCTCGGATTTTACGGACGCGGCGGCCAGGCTGGAAAGCGTTGTCAAAAGCGGCAGCCGCGCGCAGCTCACCGCGTATCTGGACAACCTGTTCGACAGCCTGCTTTCCGCCCGCCGCTCCGCGCTGGAAACCGACCTGATGATGGTCCAGCTCCTCAGCGCGCTTTGCCGGGCGGCGGGCGCGATCGTGGACCCGTCCACGGTGGACGAGCTTTGGCGCGCTTCCCCGCTCGCCGGCCTCTCGCTCTCCTACCGCTCCTTTGACGAGCTGCGCGCAAAAATGACCGACTTCTGCCTGCAGGTCAACGACGCGATCTCCCAGCAGTGTCGGGAAAGCGGCAAGCTGCTGTGCGACCAGGCGCTCGGCATGATCCGCGCCCAGTACGGGGACGAAACGCTTTCCCTCGCCTCGATCAGCGAGGCGCTGCACATCAGCCCGAACTACCTATCCGCGCTGATCCGCAAAAACACCGGCGAAACCTTTGTCAATCTGCTCACCGCCCAGCGCCTGGACGCGGCGAAGGAGCTTCTGCAATGCACCTCGCTCAAGGTCATGGAGATCGCCGCGCGCTGCGGCTATGCGGACCAGCACTATTTCAGCTATTGCTTCAAAAAGCGGTTCGACATCTCGCCGCTCGCCCTGCGGCGGCAGAACGCGGAGGATGGCGCATGAAACAGCAGCCGCTTTCCCTGTCCAGCCTGATGGTGCTGCTGGTCAGCGGCGTGGCCGCCATCACCGTGCTGATTTCCACCCTGGTGTATACGACGCTGTACGCGAACGCGCTCCGCTCCAACGCAGCCGCAAGCTCGGAGCAGTCGGTCGCACAGGCGGCAGGCGCGATATCCGATTACACCTCGGACGCCAGCACCCTGATCCGCCGCATCACCGGCGAGCTGCAAAGCGAGGCGGACGACCTGACGCTTGCGGAAACCTTCAGCACCATGGTGCAGATGCGCGACGACCTGACCAGCATCGGCGTTTACACCAGCTCCGGCCGGCTGCTTTCCTGCTGGACCTCGGGCCGCACGCGCAAGCCGCAGGCCGGCTCGCTCGACCTTACCGGCGTCGAGCCCGACCCCTCCGGCCTGTACTATACCCCGCCGCATGTGCAGAACCTGTATGCGGATTATTACCCCTGGGTGGTCACCATCGCCCGTCCCGCCGCGCTTGACCGCTACGGCGGGGAGGTCTTTGTGTCCATGGACCTGCAGTTTTCCTCCATCGCCGCTTATATGGACGCGGTCGGCATCGGCCAGCACGGCTACAGCTTTATCATCGACAGCGACGGCCGCCTGGTCTATCATCCGCAGCAGCAGCTCATCTATTCCGGCCTCAAAACCGAGGACACCGCGCCGCTCGCGGCGCTGGGCGACGGGGTGCATGCGGACCAGGATCTTATTCGGGTCATCAAATCCCTGCCGCAGGGCGGCTGGCGCATTGTGGGCGTCAGCTATCTGGACGAGCTGGTCCGTCAGCCGCAGCAGGCCGCGCTGCAAATGCTCCTGTTCACCGTTCCCATCGCCCTGTTCATCCTGCTCGGCGTGGCGCTTCTGATCGCGCGGCTGGTCTCGCGCCCTATCCTGCGCCTGGTGGGGGAGATGCGCGATTTTGAAACCGCCGCGCCCGACTTCGTTTATACGCCGGTCAGCGGCACACGGGAGATCTGCGTGCTGTCCGATTCCTTCGAGCATATGGTCGGCCGCATCCAGAAGCTCGTGGACGAGGTGAAGAGCGAGGAGGAAACGCTGCGCAAAACCGAGCTCAAGGCCCTGCAGGCACAGATCAACCCGCACTTCCTGTATAACACGCTGGACTCTATCCAGTGGATGTGCGAGCTTGGCCGCACACAGGACGCAGTTAAAATGGTCAGCGCGCTCGCCCGCCTGTTCCGCATCAGCACCTCCCGCGGCGAGGATCTGATCCCCATCCGCAAGGAGCTGGAGCATGCGGAATGCTATCTGATTATCCAGAAATTCCGCTATAAGGACCAGTTCTCCTACCGCTTCGACGTGGACGAGTCGCTTCTTGACTGCCTGTGCAGCAAGATCACGCTGCAGCCCATCCTGGAAAACGCGATCCTGCACGGCTTCGGCGAATTTGTCGAGGATGGGGAGATCACCGTTTCCGTCCGGCCGGACGGGACGGATATCCTGATGACCGTAACCGATAACGGCGTGGGCATGGAGCAGAGCCAGTGCCGGGCGATCCTGTCGCATGACCGCAGCGGCCCGGGCGGCATCGGCATCAAAAACGTCAGCGACCGCATCCGCATCTACTTCGGCGCGCCCTACGGCCTGTCCATCCAGAGCGAGCCCGACCAGGGGACGCGCGTCATCATCCGCCTGCCGCAGTCTGGGGGGAATGCGCATGAAAATCCGTAATTTGATCGGCGCCGCCGGCGCGCTGCTGTTCCTGCTGGCCGGCTGTTCCATCCCGTCCGGCAGCGTGCAGACGCAGAAGCCCTATGTCGCCGTAATCACCAAATCCACCAGCTCGGCCTTTTGGAAATCCGTCCAGTCCGGCGTGAAGGCCGCCGCCAGCGAATATAATCTGGACTACACGTTTGAGGGGCCGGCGAACGAGGAAGCCTGGGAGGATCAGAATACGCTGATCCAAAACGCAATCGATAACGGCGCGCAGGCCATCGTGATCTCCGCGATCGACTACACAGCGCCCGCCGAGCTGATCGACCAGGCGGCCGACCAGGGCGTCCATATCATTATTATCGATTCGGATATCCAGACCGACCGCGCCGCCATCCGCATCGGGACGGACAATTACAGGGCGGGCGAGGCGGCGGCGCGCGCGCTGTTCGACGGCGGCGGGGACGAGCTGTATATCGGCATTGTCGGCTTCGATATCCACAGTGAAAACGGCCAGAAGCGGGAGCAGGGCTTTGAGGCCGCCGCCGCGCGGGAAAGCCGCGCGCATATTGTGGAAAAGATCAACTGCTCCTCGCAGAGCGAAACCGTGCAGGCGGAAACACGCAGACTGCTGCTCCGCCATCCCGAGATCAACGCGATCGTGACTTTCAACGAGCTGACCACCCTCGGCGTCGGACACGCCATCGAGGAGCTTGGCCTGCGGGACACGGTGCGCGTCGTGGGATTTGACAATAATGTGGTTTCGGTCGGCATGCTCGAAACCGGCGAGATCGACGTGTTGATCGTCCAAAACCCGTTTGCCATGGGATATTTGGGCCTGGAAGCCGCTTTCCAGCTGATTAACGGCCAACAGCCGGACGCCGATCACATTGATACCGAGGTGCGCGCCATCGGCCGCGAGGATATGTATACCGAACAAAATCAGAAATTCCTATTTAGCTTCACACAAAATCAATGATTTGAATTGTATAATTTAACCAATGGATGTCGAATTTTTCGACATCCTTTTTCTTTTTTTAGTAAAAATTCAAACTTTATCAGTAAAGAATTCTATTTTATTTGCGCTGTTTTACTACTATAATGAAAGCACAACGAAAGGCAATCTGCCGAAGAGAAGAAAAGAGAGTCCTGAAGGAGGTAACTTACCATGAACATGAAGAGATTCTGGGCGGCCGGTCTGGCGGCAACGATGGCACTGTCCCTTACCGCGTGCGGCAGCGGCGACAACAACGCTTCCGACAACGGCGGCGGCGGGGACGCGGCTTCCAACGACCTGAACGTAGGCGTTCTGTATTATAACTACGCGGACACCTATATCGCTTCCGTCCGCGCCGCTCTGTCCGAAAAGCTGGATGCCGCGGGCATCGAGCACAACGACCAGGACGGCAACAACAACCAGACTACTCAGACCGAGCAGGTGCAGACCGTTCTCACCGCCGGCGCGGAAATGCTGGTCGTCAACCTGGTCAACACGTCCTCGGACGACGCCGCGAACGGCATTATTGACAAGGGCAAGGAAAGCAACCTGCCTGTCCTGTTCTTCAACCGCGAGGTTTCCGACGCTGTAATCAGCGGTTATGACAAGGCCGCGTTTGTCGGCACGGACGCGCCCGAAGCCGGCCACCTGCAGGGCCAGATGATCGGCGAATACCTGCTGGAAAACTACGACGCGTATGATCTCAACGGCGACGGCAAGATCTCCTATATCCTGTTCAAGGGCGAGCAGGGCAACGCCGAGGCGGAATACCGCACCCAGTACGCGGTGGAAGACGCCAACGCCCTTCTGACCGAGGCCGGCAAGCCGGAGCTTGAGTTCTACGATCCGAACAACTCCGACAAGTATCTGGTCGACCGCAACGGCTCCTGGTCCGCCGCAGCCGCGCAGGAATACATGACCACCGCCCTTTCCACCAACAATGACAGCAACAACAACATGATCGAGCTTGTTATCTGCAACAACGACTCCATGGCGGAGGGCGCGATCACCGCGCTCAACACCATCGGCTACAATCAGGACGGCGGCGATAAGACCATCCCCGTATTCGGCGTTGACGCGACCGACGCGGCAAAGTCTCTGATCTCCAAGGGCCAGATGGCCGGCTCCATCAAGCAGGACGCCGACGGTATGGCGCAGTGCATCACCGATATCATCTCCAACGTTGCAGCCGGCAAGGACATGATGGACGGTATTGCCGACAAGTACACGGTTGACGACAGCGTTAACAAGATCCGCATCCCCTATCAGATCTACCTCGGCGAATAAGCCTTTCCGCTAACGCTGCACTGCATGCAACCAACGGCCGCTACCGCGCACAAGCGGCGGCGGCCGTCTTTTCATCCAAAACAAAGGGGAAGGAGCAATCCATATGGCAAACGACGTCCTGCTGCAAATGACTGATATCTGTAAGCAGTTTCCCGGCGTCAAGGCGCTGGACGGCGTATCACTGACCGTGCGGCGCGGCACGGTCCACGCGCTGATGGGCGAAAACGGCGCCGGAAAATCAACGCTCATGAAATGCCTGTTCGGCATTTATGAAAAAAACAGCGGCACCATTGAGCTGGAGGGTAAGGAGGTCAACTTCAAAACCTCCAAGGAAGCGCTGGAAAACGGCGTCGCAATGGTGCATCAGGAGCTGAACCAGGCTCTTAAACGGACGGTTATGGAAAACCTGTGGCTCGGCCGGTATCCGTTAAAATTCGCAAACTGCATCGACGAAAAGAAAATGTACAAGGACTCGCTGGCGCTGTTTGAAAAGCTCGGCGTACACGTTAACCCCCGCACGGTGATGAGCACCATGCCGGTTTCCCAGCGCCAGATGGTCGAGATCGCCAAGGCGGTCTCCTATGACGCAAAGGTCATCGTTTTTGACGAACCGACGTCTTCTTTGACAGAAACCGAGGTCGAGCACCTGTTCCGCATCATCAACATGCTGCGCGACCAGGGCTGCGGCATCATCTATATTTCGCACAAGATGGAGGAGATCCTCCGCATCTCGGACGACGTTACCATCATGCGCGACGGCCAGTGGATCGCCACCGAGCCGGCCAGCCAGCTGACGATGGAAAAGATCATCAAGCTCATGGTCGGCCGCGAGCTGACCAACCGCTTCCCGCCCAAGACCAATACCCCCGGCGAGGTCGCGCTTGAGGTTGAGGGCCTGACCGCGATGTATTCGCACGTCCGCGACGTCTCCTTCCGCCTGCGCAAGGGCGAGATCCTCGGCATTGCCGGCCTGGACGGGTCCGGCCGCACCGAGGTGCTGGAAAATATTTTCGGCATCGCCACCCGCAAATCCGGTACCCTCCGCCTGGACGGACGCGAGGTACATAACCGCCGCGCGACCGAAAGCATCAAAAACGGCTTCGCGCTGCTGACCGAGGAGCGCCGCGCGACCGGCATTTTCGGCATCCTGAACATCCGTGAAAACACCGTCATTTCCAGCCTGAAGAAATATCTGAAGGGCGGCCTGCTCAGCGAAAAGGAAATGAAAAAGGATACCGACTGGGCCATCCAGGCCATGCGCATCAAGACCCCGACGCAGGAAACCAAGATCCGCTCGCTCTCCGGCGGCAACCAGCAAAAGGTCATCCTCGGCCGCTGGCTGCTGACCGATCCGGAGGTCCTGCTGCTGGACGAACCCACCCGCGGCATCGACGTCGGCGCAAAATACGAGATCTACCAGTTGATCATCGACCTGGCCTGCCGCGGCAAGGCGGTCATCATGGTGTCCTCGGAAATGCCCGAGCTGCTCGGCGTGTGCGACCGTATCTTGGTCATGTCGGGCGGCCGGCTGGCCGGCGAGGTGGACGCTGCCAACACCTCGCAGGAAGAGATCATGACACTGGCCGCCAAGTATGCTTAAGGGGAGGAAAAGAGCATGAACATCCGTTTTATCGATAATATAAAGCGCAAGTACGCCGATTACAAGGCGATGAGCGCTTCCGAAAAGCGCAATTACTGGAAAGAATGGCTGATTAGCTATTCCCTGTACATTTTTCTGATTATTGCAATCATCGGCATCGCCATCTATAAGCCGTCCTTTATCGCGCCGCGCTCCCTGATTAATATGCTTTCGCTGACCGCGGCCAACCTGCCGATCGCGCTCGGCATCGCGGGTACGATCGTATTGACCGGCACCGACCTGTCCGCCGGCCGCGTCGTCGGCCTGACGGCCTGTATGTCCGCCGCGCTGCTGCAGGCGGCGGATTATCCGAGCAAGATGTTCCCCGGCATTCCGCAGCTTCATCCTGCAATCATGATCGCGGGTACGCTGGTCATCGTAATGATCGTCGGCGCCGTGATCGGCCTGGTCAACGGCTTCTCGGTCGCGAAATTCGGCCTGCATCCGTTTATCGTCACCCTGGCGACCCAGTTAATCACCTATGGCGTCCTGCTCCTGTTCACCAATATGAACGGCAACAGCGGCGCGCCGATCTCCGGCCTGTCCGAGCCGTTCAAGCAGTTCGTCAACGGTTCGGTTGTCAAGATCGGCAAGGACCAGATCCCGATCCCGAACTTTGTCTGGTATGCGCTGGTCCTCACCATTGTGATGTGGTTCATCTGGAACAAGACCCGTTTCGGCAAGAACATGTTCGCCTGCGGCTCCAATCCGGAAGCGGCCAACGTATCCGGCGTCAACGTGGCCAAAAACACCATGATGGTATTTATCCTCGCGGGCATCATGTACTCGATCACCGGCTTTATCGAAGCCGCGCGTATCGGCTCGAACAGCCCGTCCACCGGCCAGAACTATGAGCTGGACGCAATCGCGGCCTGCGTTATCGGCGGCGTGTCCTTTGTCGGCGGCATCGGCTCGATCGGCGGTATCATCGTCGGCGTGCTGCTGCTCCGCATCATCTTTGTCGGCCTGACCGTGCTTTCGGTCAGCGCGAACTGGCAGTACATCATCAAGGGCCTGATTATCCTGATCGCCTGCGCGATCGACATGCGCAAGTATCTGGCCCGCAAATAAACCGCATCAAATAAAGAGGGGCTGTCCGGCAGCCCCTCTTTTTATTGCTATTCCTCAGCGCAGGAAGCCCTCGACAATCTTGGCCTCGGCCTCCTCCTCCGTCAGCCCCAGGGTACACAGCTTGAGGATCTGCTCCCCGGCGATCTTGCCGATCGCGGCCTCATGGATCAGCGCCGCGTCCGCATGGTTCGCGCCCAGCTCCGGCGCGGCGTTCACCGTGCCGTTCCCGATAATAATGGCGTCGCACTCGCTGTGTCCGGTGCAGCGGCAGTTGCCGCGTATCAGGGAGCGGAACGCCTGATGCGACTGCCCCTTGGCGACCGAGCGTGAAATCAGGTCGCAGCCGCAGTCGTCCCCGTTCAGCTCCACGACGAAATCGGTCTCCGCGCGCTGCTCCCCATCCGTGAGGATGCGTTCCCGCACACGCAGCTTTGCGCCCGCCGCCAATACGGCTTTCATGGTCCGGCGGGTGGAATCCACGCCGCCGATCTGGGTGGTTTCCATTTCCATCGTGCTGCCCTCGGCCTGCTCCACCTCGGTAACCGGATCGATGACCCGCGCCCCCGATCCGCTGCCCGTGCCGATGTGCTTTTCCAGGTACCGCACCCGCGCGCCCTTTTGCAGGAAAAAGCGGTGGACGCCGTTGTGCCGCGCCTCGCCCTCGCCATCCGAATGGACGCCGCAGCCTGCCACGATGGTCACGTCCGCGTTCTCCCCAATATAAAAATCATTGTACACCAGGTCGTTTTCCGCGCTGTGCGTCACGCAGGCCGGAATATACACCTGCTCCCCCCTGGTGCCGGGCGCCACGGTGATATCGATGCCCGGCTTATCGGTTTTGGAGGTGATCTGGATATGCGCGGTAGACTGACGGCCCGCGCACTGTCCGTCCTCGCGGATATTATAGGCCGCGTTCCTGGGTACGCCCGTCCAGTTCGATACGGCCGCGAGCAGCTTTTCCGTGATCCGGTTCATCAGGCGTCCCCCCTTTCCAGCGGGCAGGGGCGTCCCTGCGTCTGTCCGTCAAACAGGCGGGGGAGCATCTCCTCCCTGCTGCCCTGCGCGGACACCCTGCCGCCCGAAATAATCACAATTTCGTCCGCGATCTCCAGAATACGCCGCTGGTGCGAAATAACGAGGATCGAACCGTCCACCTCGCTGCGCAGCTTGCGGAACACATCAATCAGGTTGTTGAAGCTCCACAGGTCGATGCCCGCCTCCGGCTCGTCGAACACCGAGAGGCGCGCGCGGCGCGCGAGCACGGTTGCAATCTCGATGCGCTTGATCTCACCGCCGGACAGGCTTCCGCTCACCTCGCGGTCGATATACTCCCTGGCGCACAGGCCCACCTGGGATAAGCTGTCGCACAGCGCGTCCTCATCCATGGCCTTTCCCGCCGCAAGCTCCATCAGGTCGCGCACGGTCAAGCCCTTAAAGCGCACCGGCTGCTGGAAAGCATAGGCGATTCCGTTCCGCGCCCGCTCGGTCACGCTCATGCGGTTGATGATGCGGCCATCGAGCAGGATTTTCCCGCTGTCCGGCTGCTCGATGCCGGCAATGATCTTGGCAAGACTGGTCTTGCCGCCGCCGTTCGGTCCGGTCACAACCACGCATTTCCCGTCCGGCACGGTCAGGCTCACGTTGTCCAGAATCTCCTTCTCCGGCACGCGCCAGCAAATATCTTTTAGTACCAACATTTTATGGTTCCGTCCTTTCAACGTCCAATGCTGTGTTCTGTATGGTTATTTCTAACCTATACCAATTTTATCACTTTTCTGTGCAGTGTCAACAGCCGCGGCGGCACCAGCGGAAAGAATTGCCGCCGCGCGGCTGCGGCCGAATTGACAACAAACGGGCTTTGCAGTACAATACATGCAGTACCGCTGTTGCATGCGCAGCCGTCCGAAAGGAGCGCCCCTCAATGGAGCACCAGGCCATCACCATTCTCCGCTATATTTCCCTGCTGCAGCGCAACACGCGCCGCTATTTCGATCTCATGCTCGAACAGGACCAGATCGGCAGCGGGCAGCAGTTTTTCCTGCTCCGTATTTTTGAGAATGACGGAATCAGCATGCAGGATCTTGCCCGTCTTGGCAGCTTTGACAAGGGTACGGTAACGCGCGCGGTGCAAAAGCTGGTCATCGAGGGCTACGTCCGCACGGAAGCCGACCCGCAGGACAAGCGCGTGCGGCATATCTACCTGACCGAACGGGCGCGTCCCCTGATCGACCATGTTTACCAGATCCGCGATTACTGGACCGAGGCGCTCACCCGCGGCCTGCGGGAGGAGGAGAAGCAGCGTCTCTTGGGCGCGCTACGGGATATGGCGGAGCGCTCCTCCGCCACGCTGGAAGCGTTGAGCGGAGGGGAAACCGATCCCGCCTTTCCCCTGTCATAAAAAGACGGCTTACGCCGTCTTTTTTCTTTTCCCGCGTTACAGGTGGAACCGGCGCTGCAGCTCGGCCTTGATCGTCTGCCACTGGAACAGCAGCAGCGCAGCCAGCAGCACAACCGCCAGCCCCGTACAGACCAAGGAGGGCAGCTTGACCTTCGCCACGCCACACGCCACCAGCACTGCGGGTACGATGCCCAGCACGCACGCCCCGATAAACGGTCCTGCAAACGCGCGCACCGGCATTTTGAACAGCACGGCAAACAGCAGCATTGCCAGCAGGCCGACCGCGCATACGCAGGGCAGGACAAAATCGGCCGACCAGCCGCGCCAGCCGGTCCAAATGTCCCAAAGCACGCTCAACGCTGGGATCAACAGCACCTGCCAGCCGATATTCTGCGCAATATCCCGCCGGTAGGCAATGCCAACCGCCGCGGCCGACCACACGCACGCCGCGCCCACCGCGACGAATATCCACCACCAGTCATCCATGCCCAGAGCCAGGTTGACCAGCAGGCACACCACGGTCACGGCGATCGCCAGCAGACCCAGCAGCCGCAGCGCAAAGCTGCCGGTGAACCGCGGCTTCTCGAGCGATGGGAACACCTCGGTATCCGGTTCGGGCGTACCGGAAAGCCGGCCGCCGCACAGTGGGCAGCAGGCTTTGTGTCCGGCAACCGTTACCTTGCAGTTGGGGCATCGCTGCATAGCGCATCCTCCTCCTCGTGATACTCGTTGCTGCGGATCTCCACATCGATCCCCTCGCCGACCAGCAGCTCGAAAAAACGGCGCTGAACCTCGGTATTCTCAAACGCGGAGGTAAAGCCGAAATGCAGGCTGTTCCCAAAGGAGCAGGTACAGAGCTGGGTTGCGTGGGTGGACATGAACACGCCGAACCCGCGCACGAACGGGTGCAGCGCCTCGGGCAGCCGGAATTTTCCCACGTTGGACAAAACCGCGGTCTCGCCCCGTTCCGCAATATCGCCGGAAATGCGGAGTACCGGATTTTTCAGCACCAGCGGGATCGGCCGCAGCACCGGATTATGTTCCAGCGCCGCCAGCTTATTCATGCGTGCGCCCAGCCGTTCAGGCGTCAGCTCGTCGCGGAACGACTGCGCCACGCACGCGATAATATCCGGCAGCGTGCCGTCCCGACGGGAAAAGTCGTACCCCACCCGTATCGTGCCGAAAAAGTTGCGCGTTGTGTGCGAGGGGAAAAAGCCGCGCAGGTCGACTGGGATGGTCAGCACGACCGGCCGCTTTTCATGCCGTACATACATCTCCCCGTGAATGGCGGCAAACAGCGCCGCGGCCAGGTAAACGGTCAGCGTGGCGCCATATCGGTGCGCCGCGTCCAGCACCTGCCGCACATCCGCAACGCCCTCCAGGATCATAAGCGCACCATCCGGCCGCTTTGCGCCCCGCAGGCGGTACGCCTTACCCGCGGAACGCTCGGCCGTGCTGCCGCCGTGCGGCCTGTAATACTTCTGGAAGCTGTCCGACCCGCGCTGGAAGACCGAGGCCTGAGGCTGTCCGTCCACACCGGCCTCCGGATGGCGCAGCGCCAGGTACGCGGTCACCAGCGCCTCAAAAAAGCCGATCGCCCCCGCCCCGTCCGCAAGCACATGGTACATATCCAGACTGGCCTTGCGCCGCCAATAGCTGACGCGGAACAGCAGCGACTTGCTGCCGTTATACAGCGGCGCGCAGGGCGGCGCATGCTCCGGCTCTACTGACGGACGCAGCGGCGTCTGCTCCAGGTAGTACCAGAAAACGCCGCGCCGCATGACCATCAGCAGGTGCGGGTACTGCATCAGCGTGCGGTCGAGCGCCTCCTGCAGCACGTCTGGCGCGACCGGCTCGGTGAATTCGCAGGAAAGGCGGAACACACCGGTATCCGACCCATGTGAGGTGGGCGGGAATATCTTGGCCGCGTTGTCCAAACGGCTCCAGCTTAGTGTTTTTCGGTTTTGTCTGTTATCCGGCATGAGCGCTGTCTCCATTCAGGAAATGATCGATCATATCATAGGTACGCCGCACCAGCTTGAACCGCATGGGAAGCGAAAAATACCCGTGCAGCGCGCCCGGCATGCGGTAAAGCATGACTGTATTGCCTGCGTCCCGCAGCGCGCGGGCATACGCCTCGCCCTCGTCGCGCAGCGGGTCATACTGCGCGGTGATCACCAGCGTGCGCGGCTGGCGGGACAGGTCCGCCGCCAAAAGCGGTGCGAAATACGGGTCGTTGAGCTTTTGGGGGTCGCCGCCCGCGTACAGTTCCATATAGTCGCTCACCCGCTTGGCGGTGAGCAGGTAATCCGTCCCGTTTTCCCGCACCGAGTCGAAGCGCGTGTGCGGGGAATGGTCGTTGTACGTCGCGGGGTAAATCAATATCTGCTGCGCGACCGTAAACTCCCCCCGATCGCGCGCCATGAGCGAAACGGCGGCCGCGAGATTGCCCCCCGCCGAATCGCCGATCAGGGTAATCTCCTGCGACCGTACGCCGAACAGCTCCGGATGCCGGTATACCTCGCGCGCGGCAGCGTAGCAGTCCTCCAGCCCCTCTGGGAACGTATGCTCGGGCGCCAGGCCATATTCCACCGACGCCACGCGGCAGCCCGTTTTCCGCGCAAGGCTGCGGCACACGCTGTTATAGGTGTCCACGCTTTCCAGCACCCAGCCGCCGCCGTGAAAAAACAGCAACAGGCGGCTGTCCGTCTGTTTTTTGGGAGAGTAGATGCGCACGCGCACCTCATGCCCGTCCCGCTCGACCCTGCGGTCCCACAGCTGGTACAGCGGCGAAAGCGGCGTCCGCAGCCCGCGCAACACGCGCTCTACCTTATAGGTCCTGCCCACATCGATATTCGCGGCATAGCTGAGGGTATGCAGCGCCGCGCGCATCGCCTTGCTGATCGCCATTCGGCTTCCCCCTCCCGTTTTCCATAGTATCAGTATACCACGCTTTCCGATACGCGCAAAGCCCCTTGTTTTTTTACACGGAATTAACAGTTTCCCCTGCGTTTCCCCTTGACGCGGCCGCCGTCCGTTAGGCATAATAGAACGTGGAAAGCATGCTTTCCGGAAAGGTGATCTTTATGAACGATACGCTTTCGCTGCTCCGCTCCAAAAAAGGCTTTATCTGCGATATGGACGGTGTCATCTATCACGGCAACCGCCTGCTCGACGGGGTTCCCTCATTCGTCGAGTGGCTGCAAAAGGAAAATAAGAGCTTCTTGTTCCTGACCAACTCTTCCGAGCGCTCGCCGCTCGAGCTGCAGCAAAAGCTCGCCCGTATGGGGCTGGAAATCGGGGAGGAGCATTTCTATACCTCCGCGCTCGCGACCGCGAAATTTGTCGCCAGCCAGAAGCCCGGCGCTTCGGCGTATGTGATCGGCGCGCCCGGCCTGGTCGGCGCGCTGTACGAGGCCGGCATCGTGATGAACGACGTGGATCCGGACTATGTCATCGCGGGCGAAACCAATACCTACAACTATCAGACCATCCTCAAGGCGGTCGATCTGGTGAACAAGGGCGCGCGCCTGATTGCGACCAACTCCGACCTGACCGGTCCATCCGAACAGGGCATTATCCCCGCGTGCCGCGCGCTGGTTTCACCGATCGAGCTGGCCACCGGCAAGCAGGCCTATTATGTCGGCAAGCCCAACCCGCTGATGATGCGCACCGGCCTGCGTCTGCTGGGCGTGCATTCGCATGAGGCGGTCATGGTCGGCGACCGAATGGATACCGACATCGTCGCCGGCATCGAAACCGGCCTGGACACCGTGCTGGTGCTTTCCGGCTGCACCACGCGCGGGGATGTGGAAAACTATGCTTACCGCCCGCACTATATTCTGGACGGCGTCGGCTGTATCCCGCCGCAGGAATAACCTCTGAAGCAAAAAAATGCCGCGGCGCAAGGCCGCGGCATTTTGGCATTCAAATATGATATTCGATTTCGTGTTCCTGCTCTTTTTCCTCTGCTTTTTTCTTTTCGTCGCGCTTTTTTTTGGGGCCGTCCAGGTGGGAAATATACAGGTATTTCCGAATCACGAACAGCGCGCCCACCGCCAGAACCGCCAGCATATTTTCCAGCGGGGAGGTATGCTCCACCACCATCTGGCGCGCGACCGCCAGCAGCATCACGTCAACCACCGAATCAATCGTATAGCTGGTGATCATCTTGATCAGCTCGATGCCGATGATAATCAGGCAGGCGTCGCTCAAGCGGGCCTGTAAGTAGTTCGGCACGGAAAACAGCAGTTGAATGTCCGTTGTGAAAACGATGCCCAGACTGGATACTACACAGGCGATCAGGATGATTAGCCCAAGCGTGATTTCGATTACGGTTGCCGCATTTGATATCTTGTCTCGAACGTCAGATCCCATGTTTCTCTCCTTTTCTTTTTCTCTTTTTCCTCATTTCCGGCTGGTTTTTCTATTCCGGCACTTTAATTATAACATGAATCAACCGCCGTCTGCAACAGGCGGCGGTTGATTTCGCGTGGGAAAGGGGGGAAACAACGATTAACAAGGCTGGCGTGAATCAGCCGATACCGCCGTAGAACGCGCCCAGAATCAGGGCGAGCAGTGCCAAAGGCACATAAACAAATTTGCCGAGTGTGTGGAACCAGTCGCCCACGTGCTTCTTTGCGCCCTCGCTGACCGCATCCATCGCGGTCTCTTTCTTGAGCACCCAGAAGAACATAATGCCGGCCAGCATCGCGCCGAGCGGGCAGATGTAAATCGAAACAACGTCCATCCACTGAGAAGTCCACGGCTGGATAGAAAGCGATACCAGCGCGCCGATCACACCGATCGCAGCCACGGCCGCGACGCGGTTGAACTTGAACTTCTCCTGCAGGAACGCAACCGGCGCTTCATACAGGTTGACGATCGAGGACACGCCCGCGAACAGCACACAGATGAAGAAGATCAGGCCGATGATGCGGCCGCCGGGCATCGCGTTGAACACGTTGACGAGGTAGACGAACATCAGGCCGGGGCCGCCGCTCACATCGTTGATCCCAGCGCCCAGCACGACCGCCATGGCCGGAATGATAACGAACGCGGCCAGCAGCGCCGCCAGTGTATCGAACACCGCCACATTGCGCGCGGAGCCCGGGATATCCTCCTTTTTGCTCAAATACGAGCCGTAAATCACCGAGCCGTTGCCCGCGACGGAAAGCGAGAAGAACGCCTGGCCGAATGCGAACACCCAAACCTCGACACTCGCCAACCCTGCGGGATTGATCGTGAATATGTACTTGTAGCCTTCGGACGAGCCATCCAGCGTGGCGATGTAAATGCCTAAGCCAAGGAACAGGAAGAACAGCACCGGCATCATGACCTTGTTGGCCTTTTCAATGCCGCCCGCAACGCCCATCGCCATGATCGCCAGGGAGACGACCAGACCAATGAGCTGCCACACGCCGTTACCGATTCCAAACAGGCCGCTCGAGAACATCGCACCGACAGACTGCACAAACGAGAACGCTTCTCCGTTTGCATTCGTCAACGTAGCCGAGGTTGCGTCAAACGCAGGGCCGATGATACTCATGTCCTGCCCCATCGCAAACAGGCCGCCTGAGATCGCAAGCCAGGTGTACTTAAAAATCCAGCCAAGCACAACCGTATAGCCAATGGCCAGCATCAAAGCGCCGATAATCGGAATCGCACCGATCAGCTCACCGGAACGCCGTTTGCCGGTGCGCTCCTCGGTACACATGCCGAAAGCGCCTACCGGTCCGGCCGCCGCGCGGCGGCCAAGCGCGAATTCCTCCATAACGCCGGAGGAGGCGATCAGGATTACAAAAATAAAGTATGGGATCAAAAAGGTCATGCCGCCGTATTTCTGCACCATGATCGGGAAGCGCCAAATGTTTCCCATACCGACCGCAGAGCCGATACAAGCTAAAATAAATCCCCATTTGCTTGAAAAGCCATCGCGTTTGGTCTCTTCATTACTCATAATTTGCACCCCTTTTCTTTTTCGGTTGCCCCCAAAGAACAAGGCCGCGGAAAAGATTCAGTTTTCCGCGGCCCGATTCATCATACTTGCCCTGCGCGCTTTCCACGCGGCGCAGGTTACGCCCAGATTTTCACACGGATATGGTTACTTTTCTTCGTTGGGGTAGGGCTCGAGGAAGGCATGGAAGTGACGCATCGGCAGCTTGTGGCCCC